>JBAWHH010000263.1:0-3558 GCA_049593715.1 Rhodocyclaceae bacterium | reverse complement strand
GTGATGAAGTCCTTATAGCCTTCGAGTTGGCAGTCGCCGATGATGGGGTCCAGTTTCATGATGATCATTGCAGATTGCTCCTTGGAAAGTTGGCGGTGCTAGGGGGATCCGACAGGGCGGGAAAGAGAACGGGCAGGCGGGCCTCGGGATAGGGCGATCACGGTCTCTAGCTCTTTCCGGAGAGCAGTTTCGAGACCAGCCGCAGCGAAACCGTGAGCCCTTCCAACTGGTAATGCGGCCGCAGGAAAAACTTGGACGAGTAATACCCCGGGTTTTCTGTGTCCTCCTCGACCAGCACTTCCGCTGCGGCCAGAGGCTTGCGCGCCTTGGCCTCTTCGGAAGCCGTGGCCGGATTGGGCTCCACGTACTGGCTGATCCAGTTGTTCAGCCACCGCTCCATATCCGCGCGCTCGGCGAATGAGCCGATGCGGTCCCGCACGATGCATTTGAGGTAGTGGGCGAAGCGGCAGGTGGCAAAAAGGTAGGGCAGGCGGGCGGCGAGATTGGCGTTGGCCGTGGCGTCCGCGTCTTCGTACTCCGTGGGCTTTTGCAGCGACTGGGCGCCGATGAAGGCCGCCACGTCCGAGTTCTTGCGGTGGATCAGGGGCATGAAGCCGTTCTTGGCGAGTTCGGCTTCCCGGCGGTCGCTGATGGCGATTTCGGTCGGGCATTTCATGTCCACCCCGCCGTCGTCGGTGGGGAAAGTGTGCGTCGGCAGTCCTTCCACCGATCCGCCGGACTCGATGCCGCGGATGCGGGTGCACCAGCCGTAGAGCTTGAAGGAACGGTTGATGTTGGCCGCCATGGCGTAGGCCGCGTTGGCCCAGACGTAGCGTTGGTGGTCGGCCCCCTCGACGTCCTCTTCGAAGTTGAACGCCTCCACCGGATCCGTGCTTGCGCCGTAGGGCAAGCGCGCCAGGAAGCGCGGCATGGCGAGCCCGATGTAGCGGGAGTCTTCCGATTCGCGCAGCGAACGCCAGGGCGCATACTCGGGAGTCTGGAAAATTTTGGTCAGATCGCGCGGGTTGGCCAGTTCCTGCCAGGACTGCATCTGCATCAGGGACGGCGCCGCGGCCGTAATGAAGGGCGCGTGGGCGGCGGCCGCCACCTGGGCCATTTCCCCCAGCAGTTCCACGTCCTGGGGGCTGTGGTCGAAGTGAAAGTCGCCGATCAGGCAGCCGTAGGGTTCCCCGCCGAACTGGCCGTACTCTTCTTCGTACACCTTCTTGAAGATCGGGCTCTGGTCCCAGGCCGTGCCTTTGTATTTGCGCAGGGTCTTGTGAAGTTCTTTTTTCGAGATGTTCAGGACGCGGATTTTCAGCAGTTCATCGGTCTCGGTGTTGTTGATGAGGTAATGCAGGCCCCGCCAGGCGCCTTCCAGGGCTTGGAAGTCCTTGTGGTGGAGGATCTGGTTCACCTGCTCGGTGAGTTTTCGGTCCAGCTCGGCGATGAAGGCTTCGATCGACTCGATCGTCTCGTCGGCCACCAGCGCGCTCTGCTCCAGCGCCTGTTCCGCCAGGGTTTTCACCGCCGCCTCGACGGCGCTGCGCGCGCCGTCTGAGGTCGGCTTGAATTCCCGCTGCAGCAGAGCGGCAAAATCGGAGGCCTCGAGGGCCTGCGGCGCGGCGGACTTCTCCAGTACGGTTGCGGTATCACTCATTGGGCTTACCTCTTTCCAGAATTGGTCATCCAACAGCCGGGGCAACTTCCCGGGCGTCAGTCCTGTTTCGCCGCGTCCGCGCTCGCCGCCGCGTCAGCCTTGGGGGCGCCGACGAGGGAACGCAGCAGGGCCGCATCCTTCAGCGCCCGGCCCAGCAACGCCTCCGCGCCGCTCTTGCCATCCATGTAGGTCATCAGATTGGCGAGCTGCGTGCGCGCGTCCAGCAACTTGCGCAGGGGCTCGACCTTGCGGGCGATGGCGGCCGGAGAGAAATCGTCCATGCTCTCGAACGAGAGATCGACGCTCAGGTTGCCCTCGTCGGTCAGCGTGTTGGCGACGCGAAAGGCGACCCGGGGCTTCATCGACTTGAGCCGTTCGTTGAAGTTGTCCACGTCGATCTCCAGGGCCTTGCGCTCGTCCACCGGTTGCAGGGGCTCCGCCGGATTGCCCGAGAGATTGGCAAGCACGCCCATGACGAAGGGCAGTTGCACCTTTTTCGACGAGCCATAGGTTTCCACGTCGTACTCGATCTGCACCCGGGGCGCCCGGTTGCGCGCAATGAACTTCTGACCGCTCTGCTTGGCCATGTTTGTCTCCGATGGGTTGGTTAAGACTCTGCTGCCTTCAACTGTGCCGGGCGGTGCCGGATCAGTCGGCGTTTGCTGCTCCGCGCAGCCGCTCCGCTTCCTGCGCCGCCTCCGGCACCATGTCGCGGAGAACTTCGATGAAATCCATCGACACCCATCGGCGGGCACGGGTGAGCAAAATGGGTACCGGGCTGGAAGGCTCGTGCTGCATGAAGTAGCGACACATCTCCTCCAGGCCGCGCACCACGTCCTCCCGGCTGCGGAATCCGCTGCGGCTCGGTCGCGGGGCGGGGGCGGATTCCGCCTCCGTGGACGCACCCGCGCCGTCTTCGGCGGCGTCGGGCTCCGCCGCATCCGCGCTGGCCTCCCGTTGCGCCAGCCAATGCGCCAGCACCTTGCGGATCTCGCCCAGTGCCTTCGCCAGCGGGCCCATGTCGGCGCCGCGCGCGTTGCCGATGCGGCTCGCCACGCTCGCTTCGATGGCCAGGGCCAGTTCATGCGCCTGGCTGGCGGCGTCCGCGACGAAACGGAGCTGCGCAAGATCGCAATCGAGGAAAGCGCCCTCGATCTCGGCCGGGCTTGCCGACTTCCGTTCGTCCCCGCCCTCTGACGCCTCGGCGCCGGAAGCAATGGCGATCGTCCGCGCGCTGATCGGCCCCGCCACGCGGGAGACCACCAAGGGCGCATCGCGCAACGGCTTGACCACCCGCCCCACGTGGCTCAGGGTGGCGACGGCGTTGGCGCGAATCGCCGGATCGAAACCGTCTTCCGCATCGAGGCGGGGATAAACCTCGTCCCAGAAGCGATCCAGGTAAGCGCTGACTACGGCGAGCCCATCGCGCAACCCGCCGACGCCTTCCGTATGCAGCAGCGCCCGCGTCAGGTGGCAAGCCAGGCGCAGATCGCGTGTGCGGGCCAGCAGGTCCGTCGCCCGCCGCGCCACATCCCGCCAGTCAGGCGGTTCGGCGGCGACGATGCTCTCGCCCACCTGCTGCTCCGGCTTGCCGGCCGCCGCGGCCTGCAGCTCCAGATACTCGGGGGCATATTCCAGGTCTTCGCCGCAGGGTGCGTCGGCGGAGAGAGGTTCCATCAGGCTTGCGACATCGATGCTCATCGGCGGGCTCCAGAATCGCGGATCAGACTGCTCTGCCCCGCTGTTAGCAGCCGGCGTGCCATGCCGAATGGACTGACTATTGTTCATAATATTCATGGTGTTATAGCCATGGCCAGACGATTGCGGGCGTCGCCCACGGTGAGCCAAAACTTGACAAGCGGTTGGGCGGGAGGGGGCCGCGGGGCGAATTCGTCGCA
>JBAWHH010000262.1:0-1641 GCA_049593715.1 Rhodocyclaceae bacterium | reverse complement strand
TGTAGGATTCGCCGTTGATCATGATCTGCCACTTGCCGGAACGCACCGGCTTGCCGCCGTCCTTGAGCGCCGGCAGGCCTTCGCGCAGGGATTCGGCGCCGTCGTGGCGCACGCCATCGGCGTCGGTCTTCCAGATCGGCAGACCCCATTCCTCGAACAGATGGACAGAATCGTCCACGTTACGGCCTAGGTCGTAGGTGAGGTCGTCGCGGGTGATGCCCATGAGGTCGTTGGAGACCATGCGGGCATAGTCGGCCGGATCCTGCTCCGGGCCGATGTAGGTGTTGATGGCGGAAAGCCCCTGGGCGACCGCGCCCGAGCGGTCCATGGCCGCCTTGTCCACCAGCTTGATCTTCAGATCCACGCCGGCTTCGGCCTTGGCCGCCGCCGCCCAGCGCATCATTTCAAACGCCGCTCCACAGCAGGCCATGCCGCCGCCGATGAGCAGGATGTCCAGTTCCTCCTCGACGATTTCCGGAGCGTCGAAAGTTCCTTGAGCCATTTGCTTTACCCCATGTTTGTTAGCCAACCGCCCCCGTTGGGCGCGGTTCGTCGATAGCGGAGACCTACTTGCGGATCAATTCGTCGGACCGGCCGGCGCGGTAACCACCCATGACCGCCCCGGTGAACACGCCCGCCTTGCACAGATCCGCCAGCTTGGGCATGGGTTTGCCGCCGTAGGGGTCGATGGAGCCCTCGGACGTGGTGCGGATCGGAAACTTGAATCGCTTCATCGTGCCGTTGCGGAACTTGATGGTCCACATGATGGAATCCGAGCCGCGCAGGGGCTGCACCGAGCCGCCCAGGGGCACGATGTCGGCGTAGTGGCGCACTTCGATCGCCTGCTGTGGGCAGATCTTGACGCAGGAGTAACACTCCCAGCACTGCTCCGGCTCCTGGTTGAAGGCCTTCATGGCGTGGCCGGTCTCGGAGCCGTCCTTGTCCAGCTTCATCAGGTTGTGGGGACAGATGTACATGCAAGCGGTCTTGTCCTGACCCTTGCAGCCATCACATTTTTCGGTGCGGACGAACGTGGGCATGGGGCGACTCCTCCTTGATAAATTGCGGACGCCGGCGCGGCTGCGCCAGCAGCACTCATCGGGCCGAATGGCCCACCAGCTTGACTTCGACCTTGTCCGCCGCGTCCAGCCCGGCGTAGTAGCGGCGCAGCACTTCCAGCACCTCGGGGCGGGAAAACTCCGCCGGCACGTCGCCGCCTTCCGAGAGCAGCTTGCGCAGCTTGGTGCCGGAGAGCAGCAGCCGGTCCGCCTCGTCGTGGGGACAGGTGCGGGCGGAGGCCATGCCGCCGCAGCGGTAGCACCAGAAAGTCCAGTCGATCTTGAGGGGCTGGGTTTCCAGGGCGCCTTTGGGCAGGTGGTCGAAGACGTGATGGGCGTCGAAGGGGCCGTAGTAGCTGCCGACGCCGGCGTGGTCGCGGCCGACGATCAGGTGCGAGCAGCCGTAGTTCTGCCGGAACAGGGCGTGCAGCAGCGCCTCCCGCGGCCCGGCGTAGCGCATGTCCAGCGGGTAGCCGGCCTGCACCACGGTCTGCTTGACGAAGTAGTGCTCGATCAGGGTGGCGATGGCTTCGGTGCGCACGTCGGCGGGGATGTCGCCCGGCTTGAGGGCGCCGAGCAGGGA
>JBAWHH010000261.1:0-14806 GCA_049593715.1 Rhodocyclaceae bacterium | reverse complement strand
CCCGGGTGCAGCTCGAAATCCGGTGAGGGGTTGAATTCCCAGCCGTCACCCGTGCGCACGGCGAGCAGCAGATAGTCCGGGTTTTGCAGGTGCAGTACGCCGAGCGGCTTGGGAATGAAACTGCCCGGAACGACGATGTCTTCGAGGCGCAGGCGGTGTTCCGTGCGCAGCATTTCGTCGAGGAAAGACATGACGTGGGGCCGGATCATCGAAGACGCGATGCGCATGCCGCCGGTCATGTCGGGGGATACCACGGTGTCGGCGCCGGCGCGGCGCAGCTTGGCGATGGCTCGGGTTTCGTGGCAGCGTGCCGCAACCCGCACCCGGGGATTGAGTTGCTTAGCCGTGATCACGATCATCAGGTTGCGGCTGTCGTCTCCGGTGACGGCGAAGACCCCTTTGGCCGCCTCGATGTTGGCGGCCAGCAGCAGGTCGTCGTCGCTGGCGTCGCCGTGCAGGTAGAGCAGATCGGGAATGCGGTCCCGTTGCGCCAGCAGTTCCTGCTCGTCGATATCGATGGCGACGAAACGCCGTTCCGTCGCCATGAGCTCCTGGGCGACGTTGTGTCCTACGCGGCCGAAGCCGCACAGGATGTAATGGTCGCTCAGGTTGTTGATGCGCTTTTCCATGCGCCGTCTCCGTAGCGAATAGTCCAGGTCGTTTTCGAGGAAGAACACCGTGAGGCTGGTGAACAGGAAGGTGATGGTGCCGAATCCGGCAATCGCCAGAAGGCCGACAAAGATCCGCTCGCTCACCAGTTCAATGGGAATGACCTCGCGAAAACCCACGGTGGTAATCGTGGTGAGGGTCATGTAGAAGGCGTCGGACAGGGTCGGCCGGGGCTGGATGCCAAAATAGAATCCTGCCGTTGCAGCCGCAATCAGCGCCAAGAGTACGCCCACCGCGGCGTAGATGCGGACGAGGATGCGCGGCAACTGGGTGGCGGGGCGCGGGTGGATGCTTCGCCCGCCTTGCCGCGATTTGCTCACGGCGGGTGCTTTCGCTGACTGCGGCGGTGCCAGGCAACCAGGAGATAGAGCCGCCAGGCGATCCGGACAACTGCGTAACCCGCCAGGCCAAGCAAGGCGGCGAGGATCGGCACACCGACCGCCAGTGGTTCACCCAGCCCAAACATCCAGTCAATGGAAGCCTCGATCCAGGGCCCGAAGTTCGGCCACTCGAAAGCAGGTGGGGCAACGAATTCGCCCGTGTGCCCGACAATGGCCTCGCCGATGTGAAAGGCGAAGACATAAAGGGGGACGATGGTCAGGGGATTGCTGAACAGGGTTCCCAGCAGAGCCAAGGGAAGATTCACCTTGAACATGACTGCCAGCAGCGCGGCGGCGAGCATCTGGAACGGGCCGGGAATCATGGCGCAGAACAGGCCAACCGCCAGCGCGCCGGCAGCCGTGTGGCGGTTCAGATGCCACAGGCGCGGGTGGATCAGAATATCGCCAAAGACCGCCAGCCAGCGGTTGGACCGGATCGATTCGTGGTCGGGAAGGTGCTTACGGAGATGCTTCCGCATGCTGGTCGCGGTGGCTGATGCTGCACGGCATTTTAGCTCCCCGCTCCGGCTTCTGGTTGAATAGCCGCCATGCGCGTCGCCATTCTGTGTTTCGCCGGGGGGATCTGGCTCGTCCAGCAACAGGCGGACCTGCTCGACCTGCCGGCGCTGGGGTGGTTGCTGGCCGGAGCGCTGGTGGTGATCGCACTCGCGGGCGGGACGGCGCGACGGGTGCCGCCCGCCTCACGGGTGCTGGTTGCGGTCGGCGTGTTCGTGCTGGGTTTCGTTTTCGCGGCTTCCCGCGCCCAGTGGCGGCTGGCGGACGAGCTTCCCGCTGCGCACGAAGGCCGGGACATCGCCGTGGTCGGGGTGGTCAGCGGCTTGCCTCAGGTTTTTGATCGTGGGCTGCGCTTCGATTTCGATGTCGAGCAAGCGGAGGTGGCGGTTCCGCGCCACATTTCCCTGGCCTGGTACCGCGGCTTCCGGGAGGACGAGTGGCATCGCTTCCGCGAAGTCCATCCGGGCGAACGCTGGCGTTTCACCGTGCGTCTGAAGCGGCCCCACGGCAACGCCAATCCTTTCGGTTTCGACTTCGAGGGCTGGCTGTTCGAGCGCGATATCCGCGCCACGGGCTACGTGCGATCCAACGTGCCGACGCAGCGCCTGGAGGAATTCGTCTGGCGCTTCGGCACCTTGATCGAAGCGGCGCGGGAAAAGGTGCGCGACCGCTTCCAGGTCGCGCTGCCCGATGCGCCCTACGCCGGCGTGCTGGTCGCCCTTGCGGTGGGGGATCAGGGCGCCATTCCCGCGGAACAGTGGCAGCTTTTCAGCCGCACCGGGGTGACGCATCTGATGTCGATCTCGGGGCTTCACGTGACCATGTTCGCCAGCCTGGCCTACTGGCTGGCGGGTTTCGCCTGGCGGCGCGTGCCGGGTCTGGCGCTGCGATTGCCGGCGCAGCAGGCGGGCGTGCTTGCAGGATGGCTGGCCGCTTTCGGCTATTGCCTGCTGGCGGGGTTTGGGGTCCCGGCGCAGCGGACCCTGTACATGCTGACCGTCGTTGGCCTTGCCTTGTGGGCAAGGCGTACCACGGCGCCCAGCCGGGTCATGTCGCTGGCACTGCTGGGAGTACTGCTGCTGGATCCCTGGGCGATGCTGGGAGCGGGATTCTGGCTCTCCTTTGGCGCCGTGGCGCTGCTGTTCTATGCCAGCAGCGGGCGCGTCGGCAGAGGGCATTGGCTGGTGCAGTGGGGCCGTGCCCAATGGGCGGTGACGCTGGGCATGATTCCCGCGCTGCTCGCGCTGTTCCAACAGTTTTCCCTCGTTTCGCCGCCGGCCAACGCCGTGGCGATTCCGCTGGTGAGCGGCGTCGTGACGCCGCTGGTGCTGCTGGCGGCACTGATTCCTTTCGAACCGCTGCTCTGGTTGGCTCACTGGCTGGTCGATCTGCTGATGGTGTTGCTGCATTGGCTGGACAGTCTGCCCGGCGCCGTCTGGCAACAGGCGGCCCCGCCAGCCTGGGCCGTGGTCGCAGCCGGTTTGGGCTGCCTGTGGATGTTGCTCCCAAAGGGATTCCCGCTGCGCTGGGTGGGAGCGATCCTGCTGTTGCCGGCGGTGACCTACGCGCCACCCCGGCCGGGGCAGGGCGAACTGCGCCTGACGGTGCTGGACGTCGGGCAGGGGCTGGCCGTGCATGTGCAGACGGCGTCCCGCGACCTGCTCTACGACACCGGTCCCCAGTATTCCGACACTGCGGACAGCGGAACGCGCGTTGTCCTGCCCTATCTGCGCGCCATCGGCGTACAGCGGCTGGACGGCATCGTCGCCAGCCATCGGGATACGGATCACACCGGCGGCCTGCAAAGCGTGCTCGACGGGCTGCCGGTGAACTGGGTGAGCAGTTCCCTCGCCGACGACGATCCATTGCGGGCCAAGCCGGCGATGCACCACCGCTGTGTTGCCGGCCAGCAGTGGGAATGGGACGGCGTGCGGTTCGAAGTGCTCCATCCCGCCCCCGCCGACTACAGCGATGCCCGGCGCCAATCCAACGACTTGAGCTGTGTGTTGAAGGTGAGCGCAGCCCGCGGATCGGCGCTGCTGGCGGCGGACATCGAGGCGGACGTCGAAACCCGCCTGGCGGCGCAGCCCGGCTTGCTGCGCGCCGACACCCTGGTGGTGCCCCACCATGGCAGCCGCAGTTCCTCCTCGCCGGCATTCGTCGCTGCGGTGGAGGCCCGTACGGTGGTTTTCCCGGTCGGCTACCGCAACCGCTTTCGCCATCCGCACGCCGACGTGCTGGCGCGATATCAGACGCACGGGGCCGATCTGCTTCGCACCGACCGCGATGGTGCGGTGATCATCACCCTGGGCAATGAGGGAAAAACGGTGGTCCGGCAGCGGGAGCAGTTCCGTCGTTACTGGCACGACCGGTGACCGCCGGGGCGGGTGGTAGACTGGGCCGAAATCAGCGGGATAGGAGGTCACTTTGCGCCAACATACCGTCCAATGCCTCGGGCCCCACGGCCTGCACCGCATGGCCTACACCGAATGGGGCGACGCGGCCAATCCGCGCGTGCTGGTCTGCGTCCATGGATTGACGCGCAATGGCCGCGATTTCGACTTCCTGGCGGCGGCGCTGGCGGACGAATTCCGCGTCGTTTGCCCGGATGTCGTCGGGCGCGGCGTCAGCGATCGGCTCAAAGTGCCTGACGACTATCAGGTTCCGATCTACGTTCAGGACATGGTCACCCTGCTGGCGCGCCTGGATGTCGCCAGCGTTTCCTGGCTGGGGACCTCCATGGGGGGCCTGATCGGCATGGCGCTGGCGGCCCAGCCGGATACACCCATCCGCCGCCTGATCCTCAACGATGTCGGCCCCCTTATCACCGCCGCGTCGATCAAGCGCATTGGCGAATACCTCGGTGCTGCGCCGAGATTCGAGTCCATCGAGCACGCAGAGGCTTATACGCGGCAGATCGCCGCGACTTTCGGCAATCTCACGGATGCGCAATGGCGCCACCTGACCATTCACACGGTGAGGCGTGCCGACGATGGGCGCTACGAGATGGTCTACGATCCGGCGATCGCCGAGCCCTTCCGCAAGGCCATGGGCGACCAGGACGTGGACCTTTGGCCGGTCTACCAAGCGGTGCGCTGCCCCACGCTGCTCATGCGCGGCGCGGACTCCGATCTGCTGACGCATCCGACCGCCGAGGAGATGACCCAGCACGGCCCGCGGGCGCGGCTGGTGGAAGTGCCCGGCGTTGGCCATGCGCCCATGCTGATGGACGAATTCCAGATCCGCACGGTGCGGGAGTTCCTCCTCGAACGGGCCGCGTGACGGTCAAAAACGTCGCGCGCAGCCGCTGCCGATCGGATCTTCGATGGGCTGAAACCACGCGGGGAACAACGGCCGGCGCAGACCGGCGACCCGCGCCCGGCCGGCCAGTTGGAAGTGGCGGGGCATGGAGAGGAGACATGGAAGGCATCGATCTTCGAGGCGGTCTCGACCACCAAGGACCGCCGGTCAGCCGGGACCAGTTGCGCGAACTG
Source organism: Rhodocyclaceae bacterium (assembly GCA_049593715.1). Classification (GTDB taxonomy): domain Bacteria; phylum Pseudomonadota; class Gammaproteobacteria; order Burkholderiales; family Rhodocyclaceae; genus JBAWHH01. Next base: position 9,747 of record JBAWHH010000261.1, on the reverse strand, counting down.
GCGCGCCAATCGCTGCTGGAGCATTTCGCCGAGCTGTGCGAGGGCATGGTCATCGTCGATGCCCAGGCCCGCATCGTGTGGATGAACGACAACTACCCGCGCCGCCTGGGCATTCCCGACCCCGGTGCGGTGGTGGGGCTGCCCATCGAAGAGGCGATTCCCAATAGCCAGATGCGCCAGGTGGTGGAAACCGGCCAACCGATCATGCTGGACATCATGGATTTCGGCCAGGAGTCCTTCGTCGTCACCCGCCTGCCGCTGCACGACGGAGCGGGGCGAACGGTGGGGGCCGTCGGCATGGTGCTCTACGACGATCCGCGCCGGCTCGCGCCGGTGGTGGCCCGCTACCAGCAATTGCGCGCCGAACTGGCGGACGCCCAGCGCCGGCTCGCCGAAGCCCGGCGCACGCGCTACACCTTCGCCAGTTTCGTCGGCGTGAGCTTCGGTTCGCTGGAACTCAAGCAGGCGGCGCGGCGGGCAGCGCGCACCACGTCGCCGGTGCTGATCCTGGGCGAGACGGGCACCGGCAAGGAATTGCTGGCCCAGGCTATTCATGCCGCCAGCCCCCGCGCCCTGGCGCCGTTCATCGCCGTCAACATCGCCGCCGTGCCGGAGACCTTGCTGGAAGCGGAGTTTTTCGGCGTGGCGCCGGGCGCTTACACCGGCGCCGACCGGCGCGGGCGGGACGGCAAGTTCAAGCTTGCCGACGGCGGCACGCTGTTCCTGGACGAGATCGGGGACATGTCCCTGGCCCTGCAAGCCAAGTTGCTGCGCAGCTTGCAAGAGCGGGAAGTGGAGCCGGTGGGCTCGAACCGGCTGGTGCCGGTGGACGTGCGGGTGATCGCCGCCACCAGCCGCGATCTTGAAACGATGGTGGCCAACGGCACGTTCCGCGACGACCTCTATTACCGTCTCAACGTGATCCGCCTGGTGACCCCGCCGCTGCGGGATCGCCTCGACGACATCTCCATCCTCGGCGAGCACCTGCTGGACAGTCTCTGCCGCGATCAGGGCTTGCCGCCGCGCATGCTTACCGCCGCCGCCATCGAGCGGCTGAAACGCCACGACTGGCCGGGTAACGTGCGCGAGTTGTCCAATATCCTGGAACGGGCGCTGCTGATGTCCGATGGCGACAGCCTGGAAGCGGCCGATCTGGATCGCATCATGCCGGCGGCGCGGGCAGCACCGTTGCCGATCGTGGAATCCGGCTCCCACAGTCTGGCGGATGCGGTGGCCAATGCCGAGCGGGGCGCGATTTTCGCCGCGCTGCGGGAGAGCAACGGCAACAAAGCGCAGGCGGCCAAGCTATTGCGCATTTCCCGGGCGGCGCTGTACGAGAAGATTGCCGCCCTCGGGCTGGACGTGCGGTCGGCCAAGGATTGACGGGGCGGCGGGCTCACCCGTTGCGTCCGGGTAACGCGTTCGCCGCGTTCTCCTGCGGGACGCCGCATGGACGAACCGGCGGTTCTGGCTGGCGCGGGCATGGCCAGGCCGAGCGCCCATTGGCTTGGCGCGGCCCCCGATCGCTGCGCCGCTTTTCCTTCTGCCTCCGGCAAACTGTCTAGCCCCGCAAACGCAGTGTCCGCAGCAGCGGACACTCTGAATCCAGTTGTGGCACTCTTCGCAGCACCACTGAGAGTGACGGGCGGAGCGAACGGGGAGGTGGCACGGCACGTGCAAAGGTTACCGCGCCTCACCAATCCATAACAAAGGAGACAGACTCATGGCGTTCCTTGTCGTACTGGGGGCTTTGTGCTTCCTGATGTTCGTCGCCTACCGCGGCTACAGCGTGATCCTGTTCGCGCCGGTGGCCGCCCTCGGCGCCGTGCTGCTCACCGACCCCACCCTCGTCGCGCCGATGTTCACCGGCCTGTTCATGGACAAGATGGTCGGTTTCGTGAAGCTCTATTTCCCGGTGTTCCTGCTCGGCGCCATCTTCGGCAAGGTGATCGAGCTTTCAGGTTTCTCCAAGTCGATTGTCGCGGCGGTGATCCGGGCGGTGGGGGCCGAGCGGGCGATGCTCTCCATCGTGCTGGTGTGCGGCATCCTCACTTACGGCGGGGTCTCGCTGTTCGTGGTGGTGTTCGCCGTCTACCCCTTCGCGGCCGAGATGTTCAAGCAGGGCGGCATTCCCAAGCGCCTGATCCCCGGCACCATTGCCCTCGGCGCTTTCACCTTCACCATGGATTCCCTGCCCGGCACCCCGCAGATCCAGAACATCATCCCCACCACCTTCTTCAAGACCGACACCTGGGCCGCCCCCTGGCTGGGCGTGATCGGCGCGATCTTCATCCTGATCTGTGGCATGGCTTACCTGGAATGGCAGCGGCGCAAAGCCTTTGCCGCCGGCGAAGGCTATGGCACGGACCTGGTGAATGAGCCGGCGCCTTTCGAAGACGAGAAGCTGCCCAACGCCTTCATCGCTTTGTTGCCGCTGGTGCTGGTGGGCGTGATGAACAAGCTGTTCACCATCGGCATCCCGGAGCTTTACGGCAAGTCCCATTCATTCGTGCCGGCGGTGATCGGCAAAGCGGCGCCGGTGGTGCAGGAAGTGTCCAAGATCGCGGCCATCTGGGCGGTGGAAGGGGCGCTGCTGGTGGGCATCCTGACCGTGTTCGTCTTTGCCTGGAAAAACGTGTTCCACAAGTTTGCCGAGGGTTCCAAGTCGGCCATCGCGGGTTCGCTGCTGGCGTCGATGAACACCGCATCCGAATACGGTTTCGGTGCCGTGATTGCCGCTTTGCCGGGTTTCCTGGTGGTCGCCGATGCCCTTAAGGCGATCCCCGATCCGCTCATCAATGAAGCCATCACCGTGACTTCGCTGGCGGGCATCACCGGTTCGGCTTCCGGCGGTATGAGCATCGCCCTGGCGGCCATGTCGGAGACGTTCATCCAGAACGCCCAGGCGGCAGGAATTCCCCTCGAAGTGTTCCACCGCGTGGCGTCCATGGCCTCCGGCGGCATGGACACCTTGCCGCACAACGGCGCGGTGATCACGCTGCTGGCGGTGACGGGCCTCACCCACCGGGCCTCCTACAAGGACATTTTCGCCGTGACGATCATCAAAACCTCGGCGGTGTTCGTGGTCATCGCCGCCTACTACATGTTCGGCATCGTCTAGGCTACGTTCCGCAACCGGGCAGGACGCCGGGCGCTGCGGCGCTGCTCCTGCCCTTCATTTTTCCACCCTTCGCCGGGGCCGGCGCGAGGGATGCCATCAGGAGATCACCATGCCCCTCGCCCGTCACCCCATGGCCGCTTCTTTGCGGGCCGCCGATACCGGGAAGATCGTTTCTGCCCGTGAGGCGGTGCGCCTGATCCGGGACGGTGACACCATCGCCACCTGCGGTTTCGTCGGCATCGGTTTTGCCGAACAGATCGCCGTTGCGCTGGAAGAGCGTTTCCTCGACGTGGAGGAGGCGGACATCCATGGCCTGGGCCGGCCGCGCAACCTCACCTTGGTCTACGCCGCAGGGCAGGGGGACGGCAAGTCGCGCGGCCTTAATCACCTGGGCCACGATGGCCTGGTGGGACGCGTGATCGGCGGCCACTGGGGCTTGGTGCCCAAGCTGCAGCAACTGGCGGTGTCCAATCGCATCGAGGCGTACAACCTGCCGCAGGGGGTCATCACCCACCTGTTCCGCGACATCGCCGCGGGCAAGCCGGGCACTTTGACGCGGGTCGGGCTGGGGACGTTCGTCGATCCGCGCTTCGGCGGCGGCAAGCTGAACGAAAAAACCGTGCAAGACATCGTGCGGGTGATGGAGATCGACGGCGAGGAGTACCTGTTCTACAAGGCTTTTCCCATCAACGTCGGCATCGTGCGCGGCACCACGGCGGACCCGGACGGCAACATCAGCATGGAGAAAGAGGCGCTGACGCTGGAAAGTCAGGCCGTCGCCATGGCGGCCCGAAACTCCGGCGGGTTGGTCATCGCCCAGGTGGAACGTATCGCGGAACGCGGCACGCTGAATGCCCGCAACGTCAAGATCCCCGGCATCCTGGTGGACTGCGTGGTGGTGGCGGAGAAGCCCGAGTACCACATGCAGACCTTCGCCGAGCACTACAACGCCGGTTTCTCAGGCGAGATCCGGGTGCCGATGTCGGCCATTCCCAGCATGGGCATGAGCGAGCGCAAGATCATCGCCCGGCGTGCGGCCCTGGAACTCAGGGCCAACGCCGTGGTGAACCTGGGCATCGGCATGCCGGAAGGCGTGGCCAACGTGGCGGCCGAGGAACACATCATCGATCTGCTCACGCTCACCGCCGAGCCCGGCGTGATCGGCGGCATCCCCGCGGGCGGGCTGAACTTCGGCGCGGCGGTGAATACTCAGGCCATCATCGACCAGCCCAGCCAGTTCGACTTTTACGATGGTGGCGGACTGGATCTGGCGTTCCTCGGGCTGGCGCAGGCAGACAAGGAGGGCAATCTCAACGTGTCCAAGTTCGGACCGCGCCTGGCCGGGGCAGGGGGCTTCATCAACATTTCCCAGAACGCCAAGAAAGTGGTGTTCGTCGGCACGTTCACCGCCGGCGATCTGGAGATCGCGCTGCAGGACGGCAAGCTGCGCATCCTGCAGGACGGCAAGGCGAAAAAGTTCGTGGCCGAGGTGGAGCAGCGCACTTTCAGCGGACCCCAGGCGGCCAAGTGGCGCAAGCCGGTGCTCTACATCACCGAGCGCTGCGTTTTCCGCTTGTGCGAGGAGGGCCTGGAACTGATCGAAATCGCGCCCGGCGTCGATCTGCAGGCCGACATCCTGGACAAAATGGACTTCGCGCCGGTGATGACGAATCCGCCGGCACTCATGGATGCGCGCATCTTCCAGGAAGAGCCGATGAACATCCGCGCCGAGATGCTGGAGATTCCCCTGGACAAGCGCCTCTCCTACGACCCGGAGCACAACCTGTTCTTCGTCAATTTCCAGGGCCTGTCGGTGCGTAGCGAGGAGGACATCGACCGCCTGCAGCATGCCGTCGAGAATGCCCTGGCGCCGATCGGCCACCGCGTCAACGCCATCGTCAATTACGATCGCTTCACCATCCTGCCGGAACTGGTGGATGGGTATATCGGGATGGTCAAGGGGCTCATGGAACGGCACTACAACGAGGTCACCCGCTACACCAGCAACACGTTCCTGCGGTTGCAACTGGGCGAAGCCCTCAGTCGGCAGTCAGTGGCGCCCCTACTTTTCGAAACTGCCCTCGAAGCGCGGGACCATTTCGCCCGAAAACCCTGATGCGGGCGGCGGTGCGGCGCTGATGTGATGTCCCTTTGGCAGGTCACGTGTCTCGCGCTGGGCAAGACTATTCTTCCACGGTCCGCTTCGTCTCCCGGCTGCTGATCTCGGACAACATCGCTTCCAGCGAATGCGCTAGCGCTTCCGCATGGTTCGTTGTGTCGGGACTGCCCGCCTTGATGGCAGCTTCGAGGACTTTGGCATGAGCCACGGTGGTGCCGGCGAATAGGAACCCAGCAGTCCCAATCAGGGAGTGTGCCAGCGCGGCAAGTCGGGGAAGGTCGTCATTGGCTGCGGCCCGGATCCGCTGCGGGGCGTCGGCAAACGATTCAAGGAAGGATCGGAAGATCTTCGCCCGGAATTCCGGCCGGGAGCAGTACCGTTGCTCCAATTCCGCCCAATCGATCGCGCTGGTGGGGACGGGCTGGTGGTCCTGCTTATCGACATTTTTTTCCTCGGCCACCCCGTCCTGAGCGCGGCCGGCATTTTCCAGGACGACTGCTACCAAGGCATCGATATCGATGGGCTTGGTAATGACATCACTCATACCCGCTGCAAGACATTTCGCATGCTCTTCGGCCAGAGCATGGGCCGTCTGGCCAATGATCGGAACATCCGGTGCGATCGCGCGGATGCGGCGGGATGCCTCCAGACCGTCCATCTCGGGCATTTGCATGTCCATAAGTACGATGTCGAAGGTGGTGCCGATCTGTTCAAATGCTTCGACCGCCTGGCGTCCGTTATCCACCAGAGTAGTCAGTGCGCCTTCCTGGGCCAGCAGATCATCGAGCACCAGTCGATTCATTTCGTTGTCTTCGGCAGCCAAGATTCTGATCCCGCGCAGGCGCGGACCAGAGCACAGGGCGCATAGGCTCGGTGGTCTCTCCAGAGCGCATTCCGCGGGAACAAAAGGCAGTCGCAGTTCGAAGGTGCTGCCCCTGCCTTCCTTACTCGTGACCGTAATGTCGCCGCCCATCAACTCGGCCAGGCGTCGGCAGATCGCCAGCCCCAACCCGGAGCCACCGTAATTGCGCGTGGTGCTGCTATCGGCTTGTTCGAAGGGCTGAAACAGCCGCCCAAGTTGCTCGGCGCTCATGCCGATGCCCGTGTCCGATAGACTGAAAACCAGCATTGCGTCGTCCAATCGGGCGGCCAGTCGAACTTCGCCGTGCTCGGTGAACTTCACGGCGTTGGACAGGAGATTGAGCAATATCTGCGACAGGCGAACCGGGTCACCGAGACAGGCGTCGGGCAGGTCGGGCGCCTTCTCCACCACCAAGGCAAGCTTCTTCTCGGCAGCACGCTCAGCCAGGGTCGAAACGACTTGATCGACCACGCGGCGCGGATTGAGCGCCACCGACTCGGTGGCGAGCTTCCCGGCTTCGATCTTGGACAAGTCGAGAATGTCGTTGATGATGTCCAGAAGCAGTCGGCCCGAATCGAGGATGCGCCCGAAAATTTCCTGCGAACGGCCGCGACCGGTGCTCTCCCGGTAGCCGATTTGGGCCATGCCAAGCACGCCGTTCAAAGGCGTGCGAATCTCATGGCTCATGTTGGCGAGGAATTCTCCCTTGATGCGGGCCAGGCGCTCGGCGGCCTCGCGGGCCGCCTCCCGCGCCTGCTCGACCTGCTGGCGCACACTGGTGTCGGAGAAGTTGAGAACGCCACCAACGATCCGGTCGCCATCGCAGATCGCCTGGGTGGAGACGCTAACGGGCAACGGGGTACCGTCGGCGCGCCAGAACACGTCGTCGAGCGCGCGCAGCGCTCCTCCCACCGCAAGCGCCATTGCGGTGGGACAATGTTCGACCGGATACGGGTGGCCGTCCGGATAGCTGTGGTGGACGGTCTGGTGTAGGGGGCGGCCAACGAGTTCCGCGGCGGGATAGCCAAGCAGGTCACACGCCGCAGGATTGGCGAGGACGATGGTGCCAGAGGCGTCTACGCGAATGATTCCATCCCCGCTCGACTCGATGATCACCCGGGTTTGCGCCTCGGCGGCGGCGAGTTCAGCCGTCCGTTCTGCCACGAGTTTCTCAAGACCGATACGGTAGCTGCGCAGCTCGTCTTCGGTCTGCCGACGCCGCGTGACGACTTGGCCAACGCCGCGATAACCGCGAAATTGTCCCTCTTCCCCGTAGAAGGGCTGTCCGCTGATGGAGAGCCACTGCTTGGCCCCCGAGCCATCGAGAAACTGATACTCGAAATTCCGGTATGGGTGCCGTGCGGTCACCGCGGCTAGATACGGTTCCCAGATCGCTGGCGGATTCAGATCCGCGCTGCCGCTAACTTCGACGCGAGAGCGCCCCAGGAGTCGCTCCGGTCCCACGCCCAGATGAGTTGCAATGGAGTCGGCGACGTAGGCAAAGCGGTCTTCATCGTCCGTTTCCCAAAACCAGTCGGCTGAACTTGCTGAAAAGTCCCTAAAGCGTTCTTCCCTCGCCTTCAATTCCGCCTCGAGGCGCACGCGTTCAGAGATATCGCGAAAAGAGAGCAGGATCCTACTGCCCGGCAGAGCAGAGCCCATCACGTCGAAGGGCATTTCCGTCTCCTGGGCTGCCTTCCGGATGTTCATCTCACGTCGCAACACCCGGTGCAGCGCAATATCGGCGAGCAGCTCGTCGATGCCAGCATCCGGGACGCTCGAGAGAAATTGCCGCAGATTCAGCGACGAGAACGATTCCGGCGAGCAGTTTGCCAATTTGATCATCTGGGCATTGGCGTACATAAGCTCGCCGCTCTCCTTGACGATCGCTACCGCGTCAGCCGAGTGATCAAGGAACTCATGGGAAACGGGTTCGTCTTTGAGGCGATCGCCGGTCGACTGAGTTGCGGGCGCAGCGATGTGCGCGGCCGGCTCGCCGACCCGTTTGAGGAGCCATCGACTCAGGACTCCGTGCAGCGCCTCTTCGGAGAACGGCTTCGACAGAAAATCGTCCATGCCCGCGTTGAGGCATTCGTCCCGATCCTCTTTGCGCGCATTCGCGGTCAGCGCGATGATCGGCAGAGGGTCCGCAGTAGCGGCCGCCCCCGCCCGAATAGCCCGGGTCGCCTCCAAACCGTCCATTTCCGGCATCTGTACGTCCATGAGCACGATGTCGAACGGCTCTCGGTTCACGGCCTCCACTGCCTCGGCGCCATTTGCGGCGACCGAAACCGTCAGTCCGCAACGCTCGAGCATGCGTCTGGCCACCACCTGATTGACGGGGTTGTCCTCGGCGATCAGCGCGTGGCCTTGATACTGGGTACCCGGACGCTTCTTGGGATCGGTCACGGATTGCGCTTTGCGCCGCTCGTACGATCCCGAGTCGAGCACAAAGGCAAGCTGGCTCAGACTGAGCGGTTTTGTGACCGAAGCGATGGCACCGAGATCTTCCGGCCAGGCTTTGGGCAGGTTGGCCGCAACCGGCATCATCATGACGAACCGCAGCCCTTCCAAACTTGCGTCACGACGGGATTCACTTACCAGGTCCGACGCCGACATCGATGCAGGATCCACGTCGAGCAGAACGAGCTGATAGGGCTGTGGCTGTCGAATGCCGTCTTTCAACGCGTCCAGTGCCCCTGCGCTCGGCGCAGTCTGAACGCACTCGATTCCGCCAGACGCCAGCAGTCCGGCAGCAATTGAGGCCAAGCGCGGATGATCAGTGACCACCAGCGTTTTAAGATTGGGCAGGCGCTGCGGCGGCCCTTCATCGGCGCACACTGGCAAGGTTACCGTCATCCAGAAGCGCGATCCGCGACCCGGCTCGGAAACGATGCCGACCTCGCCGTTCATTCTTTGCGCCAACTGCCGGGCAATGACCAGACCCAGACCCGTCCCGCCGTAGCGGCGCGTCGTCGATCCGTCCGCCTGCATGAAAGGCTGAAACAGGCGGGATTGCTGTTCCACCGTGATCCCGATACCCGTATCGCTGACCGAAAACGCCAACGCGATGGTTCCCCCGTCTTGCCGGCCGTGGGCTTTTCCAGCCAAGGCTAGGGGCTCCCCAATCGGGCGAAGGTGCTGGCTGGCAATGACGCCGGTGACCTCCAGGACGATATCGCCGCGCTCAGTGAATTTGACGGCGTTGCCGAGGAAGTTCACCAGGATCTGGCGCAACCGAACTGGGTCGCCTCGCACACACGTGGGCAACTCCGGAGCAACCCAAGCCAAGAGTTCCAGGCCCTTTGCCTGCGCACGCTCGGCAACCATTTGGCACACTTCATCGACCAGATTGCGCAGGACGAAATCGACTTCGTCGAGTTCCAGCTTGCCCGCTTCGATCTTGGAGAAATCGAGTATCTCGTTGAGGGTGGACAACAACGCCTCGGCCGAGCTCTTGGCCATCTCGCCATAGCGGCGCTGCTCGTCGTTCAGGTCCGTTTTCAGCATCAACGCCATCATCCCGAGCACCCCGTTCATCGGCGTGCGGATCTCGTGACTCATGTTGGCGAGAAACTGGGATTTGGCCACGTTGGCCACTTCCGCCTGGTCTTTGGCCGCACGCAGTGCCGTGTTCTGGGTGAC
>JBAWHH010000260.1:0-2170 GCA_049593715.1 Rhodocyclaceae bacterium | reverse complement strand
CCATTGACCCTGTCCTGAGAGACAGCACATTTACAAAACCCGTCATTCCCGCGAAAGCGGGAATCGGTCGGCGGTTCCATAGGCGACCGGCAAATCGGTTCCCGCTTGCGCGGGAACGACGGAAATCTCCCGTTGCGGGGCATTCTCCAATCGACGGCGCCGCCGCGGGGTTAGGGCCTGAACCCAATTCCTGGGCCCCGCCTCGTTTCACGCCTTCGCCCGCCGCCGGCCGGCGAAGAGCCGCATCAGGGCCTTGCGCCCTTCCTCCAGGAACAGCATGACCAGCGCCAGCGCGCCCGCCAGCAGCCAGGGCTCGGCTTCCAACGGCGCGGTGCCGAACAGGCTGTTGCCCGTTTCCGTATAGACGATGGCGGCGATGATCGCCGCTTCCGCCGCCAGGGCGGCCAGCAGCAGGATGTTGTCCCGCAGTCCGAAGTTCAGCGCCGATTGCCGCGGGTGGCGGCAGAGGAACACGTTCACCACCTGGGCCACCACGATGGCCATCAGCGTCGCCGTCGTCGCCTTCAAATACAGCGGATCGGTGGGTGGCAGCGTGTCGCCGAGACACAGGCCGGAGCGCGCCAGCACGTGGAAAAACACGATCATGGCGATGCCCGCTTCCATCGCCCCCAGCCACAGGTAAGCGCGGGCCATCAGCCCCCAGCTCAGCAGCCGCTCGCCGCGGCGGCGGGGCGGCTCCTGCATCAGGCCCGGATGGGGCCGTTCGGCGCCCAGGGCCAGGGCGGGCAGCATGTCGGTGCCCAGATCCACCGCCAGGATCTGGATCACCGTTAGCGGCAGGGGGATCTTGAACAGCGCGAAGGCCAGGAACGGCACCAGTTCCGGCACGTTGGAACTGAGGATGTAGGTGAGGAACTTGCGCAGGTTCTGGAACACCGCGCGCCCTTCCTCGATGGCGGCGACGATGCTGGCGAAGTTGTCGTCCAGCAGCACCATGTCCGCCGCTTCCCGCGCCACGTCCGTTCCCCCCAGGCCCATGGCGATGCCGATGTCGGCGGTCTTGAGGGCCGGGGCGTCGTTCACGCCGTCGCCGGTGGCGGCGACCACGTCGCCGTTGGCCTGCAGCGCCTCGACGATGGTCATCTTCTGCTCGGCGCTGACGCGGGCGAACACGATCTCCTGGCCGCCGTCCGGCGCCTTCAGGGCGCCGCGCAATTCGTCCGAGGTCATGCGCGCCAGCTCCGCGCCCACGATCACCCGCGCCTTGCTGCCGCGGATCAGCCCGATTTCGCGGCCGATCGCCAGCGCCGTGCCGGGGTAATCCCCGGTGACCATGATGACGCGGATGCCCGCCTCGTGGCAGCGCGCCAGGGCGGCGGGCACTTCGGGCCGCGGCGGGTCTTCGATGCCCACCAGCCCGCACAGCGTCAGGCCCGCTTCGCGGGCGTCGTCCAGCCGCTCGAAATGGCGGTAGCCAAAGGCCAGCACCCGCAGCCCCGCGCCCGCCAGCCGCTCCTGGGCCTCCAGCAGTTCGTGGCGCGCGGCGGAGTCGAGCGGGCGCACCGCGAGCCCATCGTCCACATGGTCGGCGATGTCGAGCAGGGCTTCCAGCGCGCCCTTGCAGTGCAGGGTCACCATGTCGCCGTCCCGGCACACCACGGACATGCGCTTGCGCTCGCTGTCGAAAGGGATCTCGCCGATGCGCGGCGGCGGGCCGCCGGGGTCGGCGTAGCGCTGGGCGAACTCCATCAGCGCCCCTTCCAGCGCATCGCCGATCCACTCCGCGCGGCCGTCCCGCTCGCCGAGATTGAGGCTGTGGCAGGTCTGCATGGTGCGCAGCAGCGCCGGGTGCTGCAGCGGCAGCGCCGCGTCCGCTGCCCACTGCTCCGGCGCCGTATCCACGCCCCCGGCCCAAAGCCGCTTCACCGTCATGTGGTTCTGCGTCAGGGTGCCGGTCTTGTCGGTGAGGATCACCGTGGTGGAACCCAGCGTCTCCACCGCCGGCAGGTAGCGGATCAGCGCTTTGCGCTTGGCCATGCGCTGGGTGGCCATGGCCAGCGCCAGTGTCACCGTGGGCAGCAGTCCTTCCGGCACGTTGGCTACGATGACGCCGATGGCGAAGAGGAAATTGCCCCAGAACGGCAGCCCCATCGCCTGGCCGTTGGCGAAGAAGACCACGCCCAGCCCCAGCGCCAGCGCCGCCATCAGC
>JBAWHH010000259.1:0-14745 GCA_049593715.1 Rhodocyclaceae bacterium | reverse complement strand
GGCTGCCACTGGCCGGACCACTCCTGCGCCAGCGCATGCACCGGCTCCGGCAGATTGGCGCGAACGGGCTGCGCCATCACCGCGAGCAGCAAAAGGCAGGAGGTTCGCAGCAAGCGCTTCATGATGTGCTGGCGCTCAACTCCAAGTGATGCACGACGGTGGACGCCGCGGCGAAGCCGGCCTCGCAATAGGCGAGGTAGAAGCGCCACATGCGCCGGAAGACGGAGCCGCATCCCAGTGCTTCCACGTCCTGCTCGCGGGCGTCGAACCGTTCGCGCCACAGCGCCAGGGTCCGGGCGTAATCGGCACCGAATGCGAAATCGCCGGTCACGGCAAGCCCGGCGGCGTCTGCTTTGGCAGCGAAAACGGAGGGCGACGGCAACATGCCGCCGGGGAAGATGTAGCGCTGGATGAAGTCGGTACCTCTGCGATAGCGGGCAAACAACCCGTCGGCGATGGTGATGGACTGGATCAGCGCCTTGCCGCCGGGCTCCAACAACTCCCGCACCTTGGCGAAATAGGACGGCCAGAAGCGTTCGCCCACCGCCTCGAACATCTCGATGGACACGATGTGGTCGAAGCGACCGGTCAAATCCCGGTAGTCCCGCAGTTCCAGCGCTACGCGGTCGCCCAAGCCGCCGCGCTCAATCCGCAGCCGCGCGTAGGCCAGTTGCCGTTCGCTCAGGGTGATCCCGGTCACCCGCGCGCCGAAATCCCGCGCCGCCATCTCGGCGAAACCGCCCCAGCCGCAGCCGATCTCCAGAATGTGCTCGCCGGGGCGCACACCGAGTCGTTGCAGAATGCGGCGGTTTTTGGTCTGCTGTGCCGCTTCCAGATCCGCGTTCGCATGGTCACCGAACAAGGCGCTGGAATAGCTCATGGACGGATCCAGCCAGAGACTGTAGAAATCATTGCCGAGGTCGTAATGGGCGGCGATGTTGCGGCGACTGCCGCGCCGCGTGTTGGCGCGCAGGCTGTGAAGGAGGCGGTGGCGCAGCACCCCCCACCAGTTGCCGTACAAAGCGCTGGCGATAGGCTCCCGGTTGCGGGCCAGCAGGGTTAGCAGCGCCGCCAGATCGGGCGTGTCCCAGCGGCCATCCATGTAGCTTTCGGCAAAGCCGATGTCTCCTGCCCCGAGCACGTCATCGAAAACCGACCAGTCCTGCAACGTCATGGCTGCACCGGCCGTGCCGTGACCGGCGCTGACCGTCTGGCCGTTGGGGAAAGTGAGGGTGATCCGGCCGCCTTCGATGGCGGAAAGCAGGTTGAGGACGGTCTCCGCGGAACGCGGCAGGCGGCTGCGCGTCGCCGACAGGGGAGACTCGAGGGCGTCGGTGGCGGTATTCATTGTGTCGTCTGCTCCAGAGGGGGCTCGGGTTTGTGGTGAAACGGTATGCGCTTGATCCAGAGCCACAGCGCTTGCCAGTGGATTCGGGCCATGACTGCGACCGCCTGCAGCGGAAAGCGCAGCAGCGCCCGCGCCAGATTGGCAACCGTGAGCGCCTGGGGGCGGCCGGCGAGTCGGGTGGTCAGCACCCGCTGGTCTTGGTCGAAATAGTCGATTGCGGCCATATGCACACCGCGCGCATTGCCGAAGCGGAAGCGGTAACGCCCGCTGACCGGGAAAAACGGGGAAACGTGGAACACTTTGGTGGCCCAAAGGTTGTCGCCCGCCAGGATGCACCGGCCGTCGTCGTGAGCCACCAGATAGTTGTGGCACTCGCCAAAGGTGTTGCTCACTTCGCACACCACGGCCCGCAAGCCGCCATCGCGATCGTGGCAAAACCAGAAACTCACCGGGTTGAAGACGTAGCCCAGCACCCGCGGTAGCGTCTGCAGCACGATCTCGCCGTCCGCCGCCGTGACGCCGTTGGTCGCCAGCATTTCGCGTACCCAGGGCAGCGGATCGCTGCCGTCGCGCCGTCCGTGGTCGCGGAAATCGATTCGCAGCGGTGCCAGGCGATTGATGCCCAACAGCCGGCTGCCGAGGGATTCGATGCGCGACATCGGCAGCCGCAAAAAGAACAGCGGGTAATGGAAGCGGTGCTCCACGGGGTGATGCCGGGCATGCATCACTGTTCCCCAGCAAAGCGCCGCATCCAAAGAGCCGGGTGTCACCACACCGCTCCCGCCAAGCTCGGCCGGGGGCCAAAAGCCACCCGGTCGTCCGCCAGATCGCCCTGCCAAGGGGCGCTTACGCCCATCGAGTTGGCCACCGCCAGGGCGGATTGCAGGCCGTCCTCGTGGAACCCATAGCCGGTCCAGGCGCCGCAGAACCAGGTGTTGCGGCGCCCCTGCAATGAGGGCACGCGGCGTTGGGCTTCAATGGCGGCACGGTCGAACAGCGGGTGCGAATACTCGAATTCCGCCACGGTATGTTCCGCCCGCGGCTGCGTGTGGGGATTGAGAGACACCACCACCGGCACGTCGAACGGCACCGGCTGCAGGCGGTTGATGAGGTAGGAAACGCTCACCGGGTGGGAGTCCTTCGTCCCATGCCCCGCCGAGTAGTTCCATGCCGACCAGACGCTGCGCAGCCGCGGCAGCAGCGCGGGATCGTGGTGCAGTACCGCCCGGTTGGGCTGGTAGCGGATCTTCTCCAATACGGCGCGCTCTTCCCCGGACGCGCCCTCACCCAGGAGAGCCAGCGCTTGATCTGAATGGCAAGCCAGCACCAGGGCGTCGTAGCGCTCCCGCTGCCGGCCGTCGTGCACCCAGACCGACGCGGCGTCGCGTTCGACATGCTGCACCGGCGCCGCCAGGCGAACGTCGGCCATGGCGCGGATGATGGCGTCGACGTAGGTTCTTGCGCCGCCACGCACCGTCAGCCACTGGGGACGATTCGTGAGCTGCAGCAGACCGTGGTTGCGGCAGAAGCGCACGAAGGTGGACAGCGGGTATTCGAGCATCTGCGCCGTCGGACAGGACCAGATCGCCGCCGCCATCGGCATCAAATACCAGTCGCGGAACGGCCGCGAGAAATGGCGCCGGTCGAGGAACTCCCCCAGCGTCAGTCCTTCCTCGGCGGGCGAACCGGCAAGCCGGCTGGTTTCCTTGTTGAAGCGGAGGATGTCCCCAACCATCTTCAGGAACTCACCGCGCACCAAGTTGCGCTTCTGTGCAAACAGCGTCGCCAGGCTGCTGCCGGACCATTCGATGCCGTTCTCCGCCAGGCTGACGGAGAAGGTCATCTCGCTTTCCACCACGCCAACGCCGAGGCAGGCGAACAGTGCCGTGAGGTTTGGATAGGTGCGTTTGTTGAACACCAGGAAGCCGGTGTCCACCGGGTGAGTCACCCCGTTCACCGTCACATCCACGGTACGCGTGTGGCCGCCGAAGTATTTATCCCCCTCGTACAGCGTGACGTCGTGGCGTTTGGAGAGCAGCCAGGCCGCCGACAGGCCGGAAATGCCCGCCCCGACGACGGCAATCTTCAGGGGAGGAATGGGTTTGCTGAAGCTCATAAGGGATTCCTGCCTTCAATCAGGGCGTAGGCCGAGTGGTTGTGAATCGACTCGAAATTCTCGGACTCGACGATGTAGCGCGCGATGCGGCGCTCGGATTGCAGGCGCAGGGCGATGTCGCGCACCAGGTCTTCGACGAACTTCGGGTTGTCGTAGGCGCGTTCGGTGACGTACTTCTCATCGGGCCGCTTGAGCAGGCCGAACACTTCGCAGGATGCCTCTTCTTCCGCCATGCGCACCAGTTCCTCGATGTCCATGTCTTCGCGCAGCTCCGCTTCGATGGAAATGTGGGAGCGCTGGTTGTGGGCGCCGTACTGAGAAATCTCTTTCGAGCACGGGCACAGGCTGGTGACCGGAACAGTGACTTTCAGCGTGACGTTCGCGGCTTCGCCGAGCCGCTGCTCGACGACGACCAGGGCATCGATGTCCAGCAGGCTTTCCACCCCGGAAACCGGTGCACGCTTGCGGATGAAATACGGGAACGCTACCTCGACCCGCCCCGTCTCAGCCTCGAGGTGACCCAGCACGTCGGCGATCATGCCGCGCAGGCCGTCCAGGGAAATCGCCTCACGATCGCGCTCCAGGATCTCGACGAAACGCGACATGTGGGTGCCTTTAACGTCCGGCGAGAGGCCCACCATCATGCTCAGGTTCGCCACCGTCGCGACCACCTGACCGTCGGCCCCGCGGACCCGCAGCGGGTAGCGCAAGCCCTTCACCCCCACACGCTGGATCGCCAGGCGTCGCGCGTCGGGAGAAGACTGGATATCAGGCAAAAAGAACCGCTCGGGTGCATTCATCCTTCGCTCCTTGGAGTTGAAAGTTCGTGTTTGTTCTTGCAGTCAGGCCCTGCTATTGCGCCGCCAGCAGCCGCTCCACCGCGCCTTTCAGTTCCGGGCTCTCCGGGCTGACGCGGCTGGGGAAACTCTGTACGCGGGTTCCGCTGCGATCAATCAGATACTTATGGAAATTCCATTCCGGCCGCTGCCCGGTGGCTTTGGCCAACGCTTCGTAGAACGGGTTGGCCTTGCCTTGCACCACCGATGTCTTCCCCAGCATGGGGAACTTGACACCGTAGGTGAGGCGGCAGAAATCGGCGATTTCCTTGTTCGTTCCCGGCTCCTGGCTGCCAAAATCGTTGGATGGGAAGCCCACTACCACGAGCCCCTTTTCCTTGAACCTGTCAAACAGGGTTTCCAGTCCGTCGTACTGGGGCGTGTAGCCGCATTTGCTGGCGGTGTTGACCACCAGCAGGACTTTGCCCTCGTACTGGCACAAAGACTGGGAAGTGTTGTCCTGCAGCTTAGGAAAACTGTGGTTCAGCAGTTCAGGACAGGCCATCGCGCCTCCCGCCGAAGTCATGAGCGCCAGAAACAGCAGCGAGTGCCTCAGGACAACACGCATCCCGGCGTGCTCCTACTTGGCTTCCGCTGCGTGGGCACAGCAGGGCCCCGACGCACGCTGGAACACCGCCGCGCTATTGGAGGCCGCAGTCGCCTGGCGATGAAGGATCAGCAGTTGGGACAACGTTGCCGCCCCCGAGTTGGCCCGCTCCGCGGCAGCCCGCGCCGGTGCGGCCGTCTCCGCTCCAGCCCTTGCCGCCCCGATTCCCGCCAGCCAAATCAGTGCGGCGGCCCCGAACAGCACGAAAGTGGGGAGGATGCGACGATCCAGAGGTTGGGCTGCATGGGATTGGTTTTGAGCGTTCATGATCTCTGTCCTAGACAAAGTGGAGATGAAGCGTTACCGTATCGTTGCCTTTGATCTATGTCAACATCTTTGTCCAAGACATTGCAGAACAGAAAAAATGGCCGAGCCCTTGCAGAACGACCCGCCCCAGCCCATCAGCGTCGTAGAACGAGACACCGGCTTGTCGAAAGACACGCTGCGAATGTGGGAACGCCGCTACGGTTTCCCCGAGCCCCACCGCGACGCCCTCGGCGAACGCCTCTATCCCCCGGAGCAGGTGGAGAAGCTGCGGCTCATCAAACGCCTGATGGATCAAGGCATGCGCCCCGGCCAACTGATCGGCAATTCCACCAAAGATCTCGCTGCGATGATCGCGGCCCAGGCGGTGCGTGCCGGCGGCCGCTGCGTGTGTGGGGAATTCGACATGCTGTTGCCCCTCATCCAGCAGCATCGCTGCGAAGAACTGCGATCCACCCTGAGCCAACTCTTGATGAAATCGGGCCTTCAGCAGTTCGTCACCGAAGTGGTCGCCCCCTGCAACCGCCTCGTGGGCGAAGCTTGGATGCGCGGCGAGATGGAAGTCCACGAGGAGCACCTTTACACCGAGCAGGTGCAGAACGTGATGCGCACGGCCATCAATGCGCACCTCGTCGGCGCGCGGCCGCCCCGCGTCCTGCTCACCACCTTGCCGGAGGAAGAACACAGCCTGGGTCTGCTGATGGCGGAGGCGATGCTGGCGGCGGAAGGCGCGCAGTGCGTCTCCCTTGGCACGCGCACGCCGCTGGCGGACATCCACGCCGCAGCCCTGGCCAATCGCGCCGACGTCGTCGCCCTTTCCTTCAGCGGCTCCTATCCGGCGCGGGTCGCCACCGCCAGCCTGCGTTCTTTGCGCGCGGCGCTGCCGGCGGAGATCGACATATGGGCGGGCGGCAGTGCCCTGTTCGGGCGGCAGCGGGAGCTTGCCGATATCCGCGTCATCGCCAACATCGGCGATTGCCTGGTCGTGCTGCAGCAATGGCGCAACGCGCGCTTGGCCAAGCTGACCTGAGCATGGGTTGACAGGGCTTTGCCACAACGTCCCCCCGCAGGCGCATGCGCGCGCACCATAACCGACCAGGTGTTCTCAAGCATCGCGAACGCCTGTCACCAAGCTCCGCTAGAATCCGGGAAACAGGAGGTGTCGATGCTTTATCCGGAACTGTTCAAGTCCCTCGAATCCGCCCGCTGGAACCTGCAGTCGGACGTGCCCTGGGATCGCTTCGACGCGGCCAAGCTCTCCGACGAGCAGGCTCTCACCATCAAGATGAACGCCATCACCGAGTGGTCCGCTCTGCCCGCCACCGAGATGTTCCTGCGCGACAACCGCTCGGACTCCGACTTCTCGGCCTTCATGTCGATCTGGTTTTACGAGGAGCAGAAACACTCACTGGTGCTCATGGAGTACCTGCAGCGCTTCCGTCCCGACCTCGTACCGACCGAAGCGGAGCTGGACGAAGTGCGCTTCGAGTTCGACCCCGCCCCCCCTCTGGAAACGCTGATGCTGCATTTCTGCGGTGAGGTGCGGCTGACCCAGTGGTACCGCTGTGCCTCCCAGTGGCACGCGGAGCCGGTGATCAAGCACATCTACGACCTGATCTCCCGGGATGAGGCCCGCCACGGTGGCGCCTATCTCCGCTACATGAAACAGGCCATCGAGCGGTTTGGCGACGGCGCCCGGGCCGCTTTCGCCAAGATTGGCGTGTTGATGGCCAGCGCCCACCGCAGTGCCAAACCCCTGCATCCGACCAACCTGCACGTGAACAAACTGCTGTACCCCCGCGATACGGTGCAAAGCCGTCTGCCCGACCCCGACTGGCTCGATCGCTGGCTGACCGACCAGATCAATTTCGACAAGGATTGGGAGGCTCGCGTGATCGGCGGCATTCTGCGCAACCTGAGCAGCCTGTTCGGCCAGCCTTTCACAACGGTCACCGAATTGAACCGCTTTCGCAAGCTGCTCGCGGCAGCATGAGCAGGCCGGCGGAAGAGTTTTCCGACGGCGCCCAGGCCGCCGACTGGGCCGCCCCGCCGACCTTCGCCAGAAAGATCTGCCGCCCCGCCGACCTGCCCGCCCGCGTTGCTGCCCTGCCCCGCCCTTTGGTATTCACCAACGGTGTTTTCGACATCCTCCATCGGGGCCACGTCACCTATCTCGATCAGGCACGCAGTCAGGGCGCGAGTCTGGTGCTGGCTTTGAACAGCGACGGGTCCGTGCGCCGCCTCGGCAAGGGAGAAGACCGCCCGATCAATGCCCTGGACGACCGCATGGCGGTGGCCGCCGCCTTGGCGTGCATCGATCTGGTGACCTGGTTCGAGGAGGAGACGCCGCTGGCGCGGATTCTCGATTGCCGGCCGGACATCCTCGTCAAAGGTGGCGATTGGCCGGTGGAGAAGATGGTGGGAGCGTCAGAAGTTCATTCCTGGGGCGGAAAGGCGCTTTCGATTCCTTTCCTCTTCCAGCGCTCCACCACTGCCACCCTCGCCCGCATCCGCGAGAGCTAGCGGCTGTTTTACCGCGATCCTGTCCCGCTACTGCCACGGGGTACGCTACCGGACACCAGATCCAGGGCACGATCCACCTGCTGCAGGAGATCGGCAGTCCGCTCCGCGCTCGATTCACGGCCCTCGCTCAAAGCAAGCCGCAGCTCGGACAGACGAGCTTCCAACTGCTGCATCCTGGAAACGCGGTCGGCAGCCTCCTTCTCCAGCCGTGTGCAGGCCCGAAGGGCCTTACACTCCGCTGCCTTGCGCTCGGTGATGTCCGTCGTCGATCCGACGAAACCACCGAACACGCCGCTGCGGCTCGATCGCGGCACGCCTTGCTCCACCATCCAGCGGAACGCCCCGTCCGCCCGCCGCAGTCGGTACTCGACGACGTATTCGGTGCGCTCCCGCAACGCCGAGCGGAAGGATTCCAGGAAAACGCCCCGGTCTTCGGGATGAACGCCCGTCAGCCAACCCCACCCGGACTCGTGCCCGGCATCGCGGCCGGTAAAGGAAACCCAGGTTCGATTGAAGAAAGAACGGCCACCGCCCGACTCACCCATCCACACCAGCACGGGCACCATGTCGGCAATCATCCGAAACCGGGTTTCCGCCTCGCGCAGGGCGTTAAGCATGTTGCGCTCGGCAACCTCCTGCTCCAGTTGCCGCTCGAGCTGGAGTTCCCGCTGGAACTCGTAATTCTCCCCGGCATCGGCGCCTCCGCCATACCCGAGCAAGCGCCCCATTTCCAGGTCGGAGGCCAGCATGTGAGACTTGAGCCAATTGAGGAGAAACTCGAGCAATGAACCCGCCACCGCCGGCCCGCTGACGTCGTAGGCGCGGCGGATCTGCGACAGGGAACGCTCGAAATCCCGGTGCTGGCGCAGATGTGCGCGAAGGTGTTCCGGATCGCAGTTGCCTTCGAGCATGAGTTGCTCTTCGGCAGCGAAGTGATAGCGGGTATAAGCCCGCAGGTCACTGAGGAGCTTCGCCACCACGGCAGCGGCCACCCCTTCGCTCACCGCCGCGTCGATGATATTGATCATCTCCACCAGCGCCTGATGCTGGCGGTCGATCTCCTCAATCCCTACGCGGTAACTGTCATCCCATTGAAAAATGGCCGTCGCGAGTCCGGCATCGCGTTCTTGGCGACCCAGCCATTGGAACTCCCCCACCTCTGGCCGCAGTTGCAGGGCCGGCGAGCCATGCGCGTCCCGCTTTACCGCGTACACGGCGTCCGACACCAAGCAGGCAATCGAACCATTGTCTCCTCCCTCTCCGCCGATTATCGTAACGCAATTTGCGATCTATATGCCCAAATAAGTAGAAGAAAATGGGCATTCCCGGTACGCGGATAGGGGGCGTATGTCCTGCATGGCACGGCGAAGGCCGCCGACGGCGATTGGAAAACGCATCCGCACTCATCCTATTGAAGACCAAAATTCATGGAAGGCGCGGTTCAGTGCCCTCGATGTCGCGGAAATCGGCTGATTTCGCCGCGTTGACCGTGGCTGAAGCGCGTCACAATACGGAGCGCGAAACTCGCTCGGGCACCGCACTATGGAGTGCAGCGCCGGGGCGACTGCTTAACTAAGGACGCAGGGGGAAGTCGATCATGGCCAAATCGCCGTCTGGACCGGACAATGCCCGCCTGGACCGTATCGTTGCCGAGGCACGCCGCAACAGCGAACAACGGGAGAACACCTACCGAGAGCAGGCGCTGAAGCTGTACCCGTGGATCTGCGGGCGTTGCCGACGGGAATTCGACCGCACCAACTTGCAGCAACTGACGGTGCACCACCGCGACCACAACCACGACAACAACCCCAACGATGGCAGCAATTGGGAACTGCTGTGCATCTACTGCCACGAGAACGAGCATGCCCGTTTGCTCGATTCCGCCGGCCAGAAACCCGTTGCGCCGGGCACCGGACTAAGCTCCACGGCAACCCACAGCCCGTTCGCTGACCTGAAATCCTTGCTCAATCGAGGCGAATCGTGAGGCTTCACTAGAATCCGCCGCCTCACCTCCGACGCGGGCCGGGCAAACGGGCTTGGCCCGCCGCCCAGCGCATCGTTAGTTACCAAGCAAACGGCTGGCGCTCGCGGAAGAACCCTCCCGTGGGCCCGTCATCGGGCAGCGTGGCAAGCCAGACCGCCGTATCGGCGCCCTCTTCCACAGAGCGATCGGCATTCGGTCCGCCCATGTCGGTGCGCACCCATCCCGGGCAGGCCGAATTCACTTTGATCGGGGTGTCGGCCAGTTCCGCCGCGAGGATACGGGTGAACGCATTCAGCGCCGCCTTGGACATGCGATAGGCCGGTACGCCGACGCCCATCTCGCTGAGCTGGCCCAGGCCGCTGGATATGTTCACGATGCGGCCGGCGGCGCACTTGCGCATCAGCGGCAGCAGACCCTGGGTGACGCGCAGGGGGCCGTAAAGGTTGGTTTCCACCGTCCAGCGCAAGGTGTCCAGATCCAGCTCGCTGACCAAGGTGTCCTGGTGGTCGATGAGGATGCCGGCGCTGTTTACCAGCACGTCCAGCCTGCCGAATCGATGCTCCAGCCAGCGGTGCAATGCGGCCACACTCTCGGAATCGCGTACGTCAAGGGTATGAAAGTCAGCGCGCAGCCCCTCCTGCAGCAAGTCGGCGGCGGCAAGTTGGCCCTTCGCGGAGTCGCGGGCGGTTACCACGACGGTCATTCCCAGCACTGCGAGCTGGCGCGCGATCTCTCGCCCAAGTCCGCGGTTGGCACCGGTTACCAAGGCGACTTTTCCTGGATGCATACGATCCTCCACTGGTTCTGATCGTTCGATCCTAAAGCGAACTCGCCGGATGCGCCAGCAGCCGCTGACGACGGCCGGCGATTACAATGCAGCGCTCGGCAACAGCAATAGGGAGTCGCGATGGTGCGGTTCGAGGTCGGCGGTCCAATGGGCGCGGAAAGACAGATTGCGGGAAGAACAATTCGAGCGCGCGTTGCGTCGCGGCACCCGGCGTTTTGCGCCGCCACCCACCGTGTCCGCTAAGGCCATGCGGTACACGGACCTGCGGGACTTCATTGCCCAGTTGGAAAAGCTGGGCGAACTCAAGAAGGTTTCTCTGGAAGTCGATCCACGGCTGGAGATGACGGAGATCTGCGACCGCACCCTGCGTAGCGGCGGTCCGGCCATCCTGTTCCAGAACCCCAAGGGCCATTCCATCCCGGTGCTGGCCAATCTCTTTGGCAGCGTCAAGCGTGTAGCGCTGGGCATGGGCGAGGATTCGACCCAGGCGCTGCGGGAGGTGGGAAAGCTCCTGGCGTATCTGAAGGAGCCCGAACCCCCGAAAGGGCTGAAGGACGCCTGGGAAAAGCTGCCGGTGCTCAAGCAAGTGTTGAGCATGCAGCCGCGGGATGTATCGTCCGCCCCCTGCCAGACCGACGTGTGGGAAGGCACCGCCGTCGATCTGGCCCGGCTGCCGATCCAGCATTGCTGGCCGGGCGACGCCGCACCCCTCATCACCTGGGGGTTGACCGTGACCCGGGGCCCGCGCAAAGCGCGCCAGAACCTGGGGATCTATCGTCAGCAGGTTATCGGGCGCAACAAGGTCATCATGCGCTGGCTCGCCCACCGCGGCGGGGCGCTGGATTTCCGGGACCATTGCGAGATGAACCCCGGCCAGCCGTTCCCGGTGTCGGTGGCGCTCGGCGCCGACCCCGCGACCATTCTCGCCGCGGTAACGCCGGTGCCGGACACGATTTCGGAATACCAGTTCGCCGGCCTGCTGCGCGGCTCGAAAACCGAACTGGTGAAGTGCATCGGCAACGATCTGCAGGTTCCGGCCAGCGCCGAGATGGTTCTGGAAGGAGTAATCCACCCCGAGGAAACGGCACTCGAAGGTCCCTACGGTGACCATACCGGCTATTACAACGAGCGGGCGCTGTTCCCTGTCTTCACTATCGAGCGCATCACCATGCGCCGCGACCCGATCTATCACTCGACCTACACGGGCAAGCCGCCGGACGAACCGGCCATGCTCGGCGTGGCGCTCAACGAAGTGTTCGTGCCGCTGCTGCAGAAGCAGTTCCCGGAAATCACCGACTTCTACCTGCCGCCCGAAGGCTGCTCCTACCGGCTGGCCTGCGTGTCCATCCGCAAACAGTACCCAGGGCACGCCAAGCGGGTGATGTTCGGCATCTGGTCGTTCCTGCGCCAGTTCATGTACACCAAGCTCATCATCGTCACCGACGACGACGTGGACGTGCGTGACTGGAAAGAAGTGATCTGGGCCCTGACGACGCGGGTCGACGCCGCCCGCGACACGCTGATGGCGGAGAACACGCCCATCGACTATCTGGACTTCGCCTCCCCGGTGGCAGGCCTGGGCAGCAAAATGGGCATCGACGCTACCAACAAGTGGCCGGGCGAAACCAACCGCGAATGGGGCCGGCCCATCGTCATGGACGAGGCGGTAAAGCGCAAGGTGGATGCGATGTGGTCCAAGCTGGGCCTATGAGTTTTTGCCGCTGCCTCGACGTTCGGTGCCAGCCTGTCACGGCCATTCGGTGGCGGGCTCGGTTCCCCCGGACGCTTTCCGCAAGAGGATGAAGATGAGCCTTCCCGTCCCCCGCTCCCGCGCCCGGCCTCGCCCAAGGCGGGGCGCGGTCATCGAAGGGCCGAGCGAAAACCTGGTGAATTTCACCCACCTGATCTACGCGCTCCACAGTCTGAGCGTGTTGATCGGCGTGGCAAGTTCCGCCACGGTACTCGGGGCTTTTGTGTTCGGCGTGCCTTCCCTTATCGCCGTGATCCTCAATTACGCCCGACGCTCCGATGCAAATGGAACTTATCTGGACAGCCATTTCGAGTGGCAGATCCGCACCTTCTGGTGGGCCGTGCTGTGGGGCCTGCTGTCGCTGATCGTGACCTTTGCCCTCATCGTCAGCATCATCGGCCTGCTGGTCTACTGGCTGCCGATGGCCGTGGTGGGCCTGTGGGTCGGCTACCGCGTGCTGCGGGGTTGGATCGCCCTGAGTGCGGGCCGCCCGATGCCCATCGCCTGAAACCTACATGGCCAGCCGCTGAAGGCTCCCGGACTGCGATGGTTTTCGATACTCCGCTGCGCGAAGGCCGGCTGATCCGCCGTTACCGGCGTTTCCTGGCCGACGTCGAAACCGCCGACGGATTCGTCACCGCACACTGCCCCAATACCGGCTCCATGCTCGGCTGTGCGGATCCCGGCAACCGTGTCTGGCTATCGAGCGCGTCCAACCCGAAACGCAAGTACGCCTGGACTTGGGAACTGGTGGAAGTCGGTGGCCTGGTGAAGGTGGGCATCAACACCGGCCGCAGCAACGCCCTGGTGCGGGAAGCCATCGAAGCGAGCCATATCGCAGCCCTGCGCGGCTACGAAACCATCCGCGCGGAAGTGCCCTACGGCGACCGGCGCAGCCGCATCGACCTGCTGCTCTCGGCGCCGAACCGTCCCGACTGCTATGTGGAAGTCAAGAATGTCACCGCGGCGGTGGAACGGGGCATCGGCTATTTTCCCGACGCCGTCACCACCCGCGGCACCAAGCACCTGCTGGAAATGGTGGACGTAGTGCGGCTAGGCAAACGGGCAGTGCTTTGCTTCTGCGTGCAGAGAGGCGATACCCACGAAGTCCGCCCGGCCGACCACATCGATCCCACCTACGGGCACACGCTGCGGAAAGCAATGAGCCAAGGTGTTGAAGTGCTGGCCTACGGAGCTGATGTTTCCACGTCCGGCATCGAGTTGCGCAGGCCGTTACACCTGGTTACCCCTTAGCGCCCGTGCGAATCCCGAGCCGGTGCGCGAGCATGATCCCCAACGGCTCGATGCTGCCGGCGATGGACCAATACCGATTTCCAAGTAACAACGAGTGTGCCCAGGTTTGGAATTCGTGCGGCGATCCGTTATAATCTGCTCTGCAGGCGCGTAGCTCAGTTGGTTAGAGCACCACCTTGACATGGTGGGGGTCGTTGGTTCGAGTCCAATCGCGCCTACCAAACAACTTAAAAAGGGCCAATCAATTCCGATTGGCCCGTTTCCGCATTGAAGGCGCCCGAAACATCGTCCTTCACTCCATTCGCGGAAGCGCAAAGCGAAATCTACGCTGTGGCAATCTCGGAAATGAAGTCGACCCGCTTCTTTCCAGACGATTTGAGATTCGCACCATGATGAATCTCCACCGCCATGTCTTCGCCGAAATAGCGCTGAAACTCCTGCATCAGCAGTTGCCTGTGGCTATCCGATAAAACCCCTTCGATGGCCACGCCGAGTTTGCCCCGCTCTTTCTGCGTCGCCTGGTAATTGAATACCAGATCATGCGTCATCGCAAGATTCTTAAAGACATAATAAAGCGTTAGGCTCGGGTAGGTGGTGCGCGCGCCGTAAATCACTTTTCCGACCCGCCCGACCACGTCTTTGATGATCGGATGAGCCATGCCGCACGGGCATTTCGTGTCCAGATCAACGTCTACATAATCCCCGAGCTTATACCGGATGATGGGGAAAGACTTCGAAACGAGGTTGGTGACGACGATCTCGTGGTCGATCACCTCCACGAGAACGGTCTCCATGTTGATATGCATGTTCCCGTGCGGACATTCGAAGGCAATTATGCCCGCTTCAGCCGCCCCATACTCGCTGGTGATCTTCCTACCGAATGCACGCAACGATTCAGCGTGATAGCCTTCGAAAATCTTCTCCGAAGTGCCTTTGACCATCTTCAGCTTGAATTCCGCCGCCCTGCCGCTGCTATTCACCTTCTTGGCGATTTCGTAAATCATGGAAGAATAACCTCCCAGATACGAAGCGCTTCGCAACTTGTCGAGAAATTGATTGATCTCGTCGTCGCGATACGAGAAAAGGCGAAACCGGTTCTGCAGAAAATCAAGCAGTTTTGTTTTCGCCTGCTTCAACGGGGAAAAATTGTAACCCCATAGATAGCCATTGCACTCCCAGGGATCTACTCCATACCAGGAGTAGCCACGAAAAACCGACGCCCTGTGCCAGGCATCCCAGTCTTTGTTGCGGTAAAAAACGAGGGGTCGTCCCGTAG
>JBAWHH010000258.1:0-1990 GCA_049593715.1 Rhodocyclaceae bacterium | reverse complement strand
GCGGACAACGACTCTTTGGCGCCTGTTCGCAGCGCCAAAAGCCGACAAAGCGACGCTTCAAATTCGGCTACTGAATTGATCCGCCGCCGGGCGCCGCGCCCGGTTAGATCGTGGGCCGTTGTCGGGGGGCAAGCTTTCTGGTGGGCTCCAAATCCAGACTTCTTTCACTACGAGGCGAGCACCACAGCGCAAATTAGAGTACGGCGAGGGCGCTCTGTCTGTGTGGGAGCGAACGGACTCTGAGCCAGGGGATTCTTAATATGATTCGGTGAAGAGTTCATCAAGAACCCGAGAACCCGCCATTTCGACAATCTTGCAGCGCGCTACGCGCGACACTGATTGGCGTTGCGACTTTTCGCTTTCACTTCCAAGGCGATGAGATGCACAAGGCGAAGGTGAGACCACCCTCCTCCGATTTCGCAGCGCTGCTGCGTCGCCAGGCCGAGGCTCGCTTGGATCTCCAGCCCATCGAGGGGTCCGCGCAAACCCTCCAGGATGCCCACCGCCTGGTGCATGAGTTCCAGGTGCATCAAATCGAACTGGAAATTCAGAATGAGGAGCTGCGGCGCGTACAGCACGAACTCGAGGCCTCTCAGGCCAAATACTTCGATCTCTATGACCTGGCGCCAGTGGGCTATCTCACCATCGGCGAGGACGGGCGGATACGGGAAGCCAATTTTCTCGCCGCCCAACTGCTCGGTGGGGAGCGCGCCGCGCTGATCGCGCGGCCTTTCAGCGCGTTCATTCTTCCCGAAGATCAGGATCGCTTCCATTTCCTGCGCCAGCACTTGAGCAACGCGCCGCACCGGCAGGTGGCGGAGTTGCGATTGATCGGCAAGCCGGGTGGGCCGCTGTGGGTGCGCGTCGAGGCGGCGACGAGTCTCCCGCGCAACGACCAGCCGCCAACGCTGCGCGTCACGCTGACCGACATCTCGACTGCAAAGGCCGCCGAGATCGTATTGCGCGAGCAGATCGACCAGGAAGCCCGCCTGTCCAAGTTCGCCGCCAACGCCCCCGGCGCCATCTTTCAATACCGGCTGCAACCGGACGGTTCAGGCGCTCTTTGCTACGCCAGTGCCGGGATTGAGGCCTTGTTCGGCGTGACGCCGCGGGAACTGGCAAGCGATGCGTCTGCGCTGCTCGCCCGCATTCATCCCGACGACCGGGCGCACCTGATCGGCTCCAGAGAGGCGTCGCTGCGCTCGCTTTCGACCTGGCACGACGAGCACCGCGCGATGCATCCCGAAAAAGGGGAAATCTGGGTCGAACTGCGCGCGACGCCGGAACGCGATGCCGACGGTAGTGTGCTGTGGTACGGCTTCGTGGCCGACATTACCGAGCGAAGGCGTGCCGAGGATCTGACCCGGGATCTGGCGCAAACGCTGGAGCAGCGGGTAACCGACCGGACCGCCGAACTGACCGCCTCCACCCGCGAGCTTGAGTTGTTCAGCTACGCCGTGTCCCACGATCTGCGCTCGCCGCTACGCGCGCTGGACGGCTACAGCTATTTGCTCGTGGAAGAATTCGCTGGGCTGCTCGGCGAGGCGGGCTGCCACTATCTGCATCGTATCCGCCTGGCGAGCCAGCATCTGAGCAATGTGATCGACGACATGCTCGATCTCGCCAAGGTCAGCCGGCAAGCATTGAACCCTACGGTGGTCGACCTCTCGGCGGTAGGAAACCAGGTCGAGCAAGCCTTGCAGTTGGAGGGGCTCCATCGCAACGTCGAGTGGATCATTTCGGGCGGACTGGCGGTCCAGGCCGATCCTGCTTTGATGTCCATTCTCCTCGGCCACCTTTTGGGCAACGCCTGGAAATTCACCGGCGAGCGGGAGCGGGGACGCATCGAACTCGGCGGCTGCCTGATGGACGGGACGCTAACCTTCTTCGTGCGTGACAACGGGGCCGGTTTCGACATGGCGTATGCCCAGAAGCTGTTTCAGCCTTTCCAGCGGATGCACGAACCGGGGCGTTTTGCAGGGACCGGGAT
>JBAWHH010000257.1:0-9331 GCA_049593715.1 Rhodocyclaceae bacterium | reverse complement strand
CCGCAAATCCTTGGCAGGGCTGGAGAACGTGATTGCCGCCGCGCCCGTGCTCGCCGGCGTCGGCCTTGTCGTGCTCGCATTCACCGCTCAGCCCTGGCAGGCCATGCCGGCTTTGGTGCTGGTGGGGTTTGGTGTCATCTCGGCCGTGGCATCCGCCAACACGCTGATCCAGGCGCTGGTGCCGGATGAACTGCGGGGCCGGGTGATGTCCCTGTTCACCATGGCGTTCCTGGGCATGGCGCCGCTGGGCAGCTTGGCCGCTGGCGGCATCGCCCATGCCATCGGCGCGCCGACCACGCTGCTGATTTGCGGCGCGTGCAGCGCCGTGGCCGGCGTGGCGTTCGCCCTCAACCGGCGCGGCGTGGGCGAAGCGGCTTCGGGATAAGCCGCGAACCTTGCACGCTGGCCGGCATCTGAACCCAGGGCCGGCGATGAAGATACCAGCCGGATTGGCGCAACTGGAGGGGGAATCAATGGGCAGATGGGGAAAGCCGGCCGGCGTTTTGCTGGCGGTGGCGGCCTTGGCGTTGCTGTTGAGCGGGAGATCGGTCATGGCGATTGAAGAACAGGCATACACGGTGGTGACGCGTTACGAGGACTTCGAGGTTCGCCGCTACGAG
Source organism: Rhodocyclaceae bacterium (assembly GCA_049593715.1). Classification (GTDB taxonomy): domain Bacteria; phylum Pseudomonadota; class Gammaproteobacteria; order Burkholderiales; family Rhodocyclaceae; genus JBAWHH01. The sequence continues at coordinate 8,711 of JBAWHH010000257.1, read as the reverse complement.
CCGTCCATCGTCGCGGAAACGGTGGTGAATGCGGACCTGGAAGAGGCCGGAAATCAGGCATTCGGTACGCTCGCGGGCTACATCTTCGGCAAGAACAAGGGCGGCGGAAAAATATCCATGACCGCGCCGGTGGTACAGACATCGGTGAAGATCGCCATGACGGCGCCGGTGGTGCAGACGGCGGATAGCGGGGGCATGAGCGTGCAGTTCATCATGCCCAAGCCGTGGACGCTGGAGACGCTGCCTCAGCCGCTGGACGGCCGGGTCAAACTGCGGCCCGTTCCTGAACGCACCGTCGCCGTGATCTCCTATTCCGGCTTCTGGACCGAAGCGCGCTACCGGGAGCATTTCGACAAGCTGGTTGCGGCGCTCGACCGCGAGAAGCTGGCGTGGACCGGCGAACCGCTATGGGCGCGCTACAACCCGCCGCTGATGCCCTGGTTCCTGCGCCGCAACGAAATCTGGCTCGAACTGAAGCCCTGACGACAGGCGCCGGCGGCGAGTCCGGCGCGTTGACTTCCCGACGCCCGTGTTTATCGTCCACTTCACTTTTCCCCCACCCCGACCCGGCCGGACCTTGTTCATGCGTTTTCCCCTGCTTCTTATACTGGGCATCGCTTCATGGAGTTTGATCGGCTGCAACGCGAAACCGGACGACAAGAAGCCGTCCGGCCCACCGGCCACCTTGGTGACGACGACCCGCGCCCAACTCACCGATCTGGAGATTACCGAAGACACCCTGGGCACCCTGGAGTCGGTGATGGATCCCACGCTACGCGCCGAGGTGGCGGGGCGGGTGCTGGCGGTCCAGGCGCGAGCCGGTGACCGGGTGCGCCGCGGTCAGTCCCTGGCGGTACTGGATCAGACCGATCTGGCCATTCAAGACCGCGCCGACGGCGCCGACGTGCGCCGCCTGGAAGCGCTGTTGGCCCAGCAAGAGCGCCTCGCCCAACGTCAACTGGATCTGGTGGGGCGCGGCTTCATTTCGCAGAACGCGGCGGACGACGCTGTTGCCCAGCGCGACGCCCTCAAGGAACAACTCGCCTCCGTCCGAGCCCGTGGGGAAACCACCCGCGCCAACCTGGGCCGGACGCGCATCCTCGCCCCCCTGGACGGCGTGGTGGAGACCCAGATCGTGGCGGTGGGCGACTACGTCAAAGTGGGCGATCCACTGTTCAAGATGGTCTCCAACCAGCGCCTGAGGGCGCACCTGCCGTTCCCGGAGACCGTGGCCTCGCGCATGCGGCGCGGCCTGCCGGTGCGCATCGGGTCGCCCCAGGCGCCCGGCACGGTGGTCAACGGGACGGTGGACGATCTGCGCCCGACCGTCACGGAAACCAGTCGCGCGCTGGAAGTGATCGCCCGCTTCGACAACCCCGGTGGACTTCTGCTCTCTGGCGGGACGGTGAACGCCTCGGTGGTGGTGGATACCAAGAAGAACGTGGTAGTGGTACCGGAGCAGAGCGTGGTGCTGCGGCCGGCGGGCAAGGTGGTCTATGCGCTCAAAGACGGGAAAGCGGTCCAGCGCGTGGTGGAAACGGGCTTCAAGAAAGCGGGGGCGGTGGAAGTGGTGCGTGGCCTGCAGGCGGGCGAGACGGTGATTCTCGACGGCGCGGGTTTCCTCACCGACGGCGCGCCGGTGAATCTGAAGGACGCGGCGCCTGGCCCATCGCCCGCGGTACCCAAGGCCGACCCGGCGGCCGGCGGCAAGGCCGAAAAATCATGAGCGGCCCGGCGAAAGCCGCACGCTGAGCCGCCGCCCATGACCCTGCCCGAACTGTCGATCAAGCGCCATGTGCTGGCGTGGATGCTCAACGGCGTATTGGTGCTGTTCGGCATCATCTCCTTCACGCGCATCGGGATGGACCGTTTCCCGTACATCGAATTTCCGGTCATCTCCATCACCACCACGCTGAAAGGCGCCAACCCGGACATCGTCGATTCCAGCATCACCAACGTGCTGGAATCGGCCATCAATTCGGTGCCCGGCATCGAGCACATCCAGTCCAGTTCGTCCCCCGGCATCTCCGTGATCGCCATCACCTTCGCCCTGGAAAAGAAGGTGGACGTGGCTTTCAACGAAGTGCAGTCCAAGGTCAATCAGGTGCTGCGCCGGCTGCCCAGCGGAACGGATCCGCCGGTGGTGGCGAAAGTGGAGACCAACGCCCAGCCCATCATGTGGCTGGCGCTGCAAGGCGACCGCACCCAGCAGCAACTCAACCAGTACGCCCTGAACGTGGTGAAGAAGCGGCTGGAAACAGTCAACGGGGTGGGCGAAGTGCGCCTGGGCGGGCGGCGCGACCGCACCATCCGCGTCAATCTGCGGCCCGACCGCATGGCCGCCTTCAGCGTCACGGCCCAGGACATCAACGATGCTTTCAGCCGCGAACACGTCGCCCTGGCCGGCGGCTACGTGGTGGGGCAGACGACCGAGAGCCTGGTCAAGCTCGATCTGGAGTATCACCGCGTTCAGGATCTGGAGCAGATGGTGGTCGGCTACCGCGAGAAGGCGCCGATCCTGCTGCGGGACGTGGCGGAAATCGAGGACGGACTGTCGGACTACCGCCAGTTGGCACGCTTCAACGGCAAGACGACCATCGGGCTGGGCATGGTGAAGATCGCCAACACCAACACCGTCGAAATCGTCGACCGCATCAAGGAACGCCTGGACAAGGAGATCCGCCCGCAGTTGCCGCCGGGCATGACCCTGGAAGTGGTCTCCAACGACGCCACCTTCATCCTGGAGATCGTCAATTCCCTCAAGGAGCACCTGGTCGAAGGGACCCTGCTGGCGGCACTGGTGGTGCTGTTCTTCCTGCGCTCCGCGCGCTCCACGCTCATCATCTCGCTGGCGATTCCCGTGTCGCTGCTGGGCGCCATCGCGGTGATCTATTTCTTCGGCTTCACCCTCAACTCGCTGACCATGCTGGCGCTGCTGCTGCTCATCGGCGTGGTGGTGGACGACGCCATCGTGGTGCTGGAAAACATCTACCGCCACCGCGAGACCATCGACCCCGATCCCCATTCGGCGGCGGTGAATGGCGCCAACGAGGTGGTGTTCGCGGTCATCGCCGCCACCATGGCCCTGGTCTCCATCTTCGCGCCGGTGATTTTCATCTCCGGCATCATCGGCCAGTTTTTCCGCTCCTTCGCCGTGGTGGTGACTTTCGGCGTGCTGGTGTCGCTATTCGTGTCGCTCACGCTGACGCCCATGCTTTGCTCCCGCTATCTCAAGGTGCAGAAGCAGCATGGCGCGATCTACCATTTCTTTGATCGCATCTTCCAGCGCATGGACGCAACCTACGTCCTGCTGCTGGACAAGGCGTTGCGCTACCGCTGGTGGGTGGTGCTGATCACGCTGCTGGTGGTCTCGTCGAGCGCTTTTTTCTTCATGAACGTCGGCAAGACCTTTACGCCGGAGGAGGACGAAGGGCGTTTCCTGGTCTATCTGCGCACGCCGCTGGGATCGAGCATCGACTACACCGACTCGCGCCTGCGCGAGGTGGAGGCGGTGCTGCGGCGGCATCCCGAAGTCCGCACCGAGTTCGCCCTCATCGGCCTGGGTAGTGCAGGGCAGGTAAACCAGGGCACGGTGGTGGCGCGTATGGCGCCGCGCGAGGAGCGCGAACTCACCCAGCAGCAGGTGGTGCCGCTGATCCGCAAGGAACTGGCGGGTATCCCCGGCGTCAGGGCCTTCGCCGCGCCATTCCCGATTGTGCAGGGCGGGCGAGGGGAGCCGCTGCAGTTCGTGGTGGTCGGCGAGAATCTGGCGGAAGTGGGGCGCTTGTCCCAGCAACTTCAGGCGCGGCTGGCGACCGTCGAAGGCCTTGGGCGCCTCGACAGCGATCTGCAACTCGATTTGCCGCAACTGGTGTTCCAGCCGGACCGCCTGCGCATCGCCGATGCGGGCCTCAATTCCGCCGATGTGGCTCTGGCGGTGAACATGCTCACCGGCGGCGTCGATATCGCCAAATACAACGACGAACCCGGCGACGGCCAGCGCTACGACATCCGTGTCAAAGGCCGCGAAGGCGAGTTCACCCAGTCTTCCGACCTATCCAAGATTTTCCTGCGCAACCGCGATGGCAAACTGGTGCGGCTGGATTCGGTGGCCAAGTTCCGCGAAACCCTGGGGCCGGCGGTGATCGGGCGCTACGATCTGCAGTATTCGGCCACGTTCTACGCCACGCCCACGATGCCGCTTGGAGAGGCGATGGAGGCAGTGCGCCAGGCGGCCGATCCCCTCATGCCCACCGGCTACCGGCTGAAGTTCATCGGCCAGGCGGAGGAATTCGGCAAGACCACCCGCTACATGGCGTTCACCTTCGCCCTGGCGCTGGTGCTGCTCTACATGGTGCTCGCCAGCCAGTTCAACTCGTTCATTCAGCCGGCCATCGTCATGCTGGCCCAGCCGCTGGCGATCGTCGGCGGGGTGGCGGCGCTGTGGCTGTTCAACCAGACGCTCAACATCTATTCCATGATCGGCATGGTGCTGCTGATCGGGCTGGTGGCGAAAAACTCCATCCTGCTGGTTGACCTGACTAATCAGCGCCGGGCGGCGGGCATGGCCGTGGATGCGGCTCTGCGCGAGGCTTGTCCCATTCGCATGCGGCCGGTACTCATGACTTCGGCGACGGTCATCCTCGCCCTGGCGCCCGCAGCCCTGGGAGTGGGGGCGGGGGTGGAAACCAATCAACCGCTGTCCATTGCCGTGATTGGTGGCATGATCTCCTCGACGCTATTGACTCTGGTGGTGGTGCCGGCGGTCTATTCGCTGGTGGAATCGCGCCGCCGCCGGGGTACCGCCAACCCGGAGGAGGGAGCAGACCATGCCTGATCGTGCGTTAACGGTGGACCTTGCCGCCCACGGTTCGAAGATGAACGCCAGCGGCCTCAACCGCGGCTCGCCCGGCAACCTGAGCGTGCGCACCAAAGGGGGAATGCTGGTCACCCCCAGCGGCGTGCCTTTCGACCACCTGGAACCGGCGGATGTGGTTCCCATGGGCCTGGACGGCCATTACGAGCACCGGCTGGAACCTTCCACCGAATGGCGTTTCCACCGCGACCTCTACGTCGCCAAGCCCGAAGTCCAGGCTATCGTCCATGCCCATCCCATCTACTGCACCACCCTGGCGATCCGCGGGCTGGACATTCCCGCGGTGCATTACGTGATCGCCGCTGCGGGTGGCAACACCATTCGCTGCGCCCCGTACGCCACTTTCGGCACGCCGGAATTCTCCGCCGTGGCGGTGGCGGCCCTGGAAGGCCGGTCGGCCTGTCTGCTGGCCAACCACGGCATGGTGGCCACCGGCGCCACGCTCACCAAAGCGTTGTGGCTGGCCGAGGCCGTGGAAGCCGTCGCCCAGCTCTATTTCAATACCCTTGTGCTGGGGGGCGGCAACGTGATCCCCGACGACGAAATGGCGCGCGTCGCCGAACGGCTGAAAAGCTATACGCTGAAGCCCAAGGACTGAGGGGCCAACTCCGCAAGGGGGCAGCAGCCAAGCGGGGAACGCTGGGGGCTGAGGGCATCGACTGTGGTTCTGGATGTGCCTGCCTTGACCGGGAACAGGCCGCGCTGGCTGCGGCGGTCGGTTTCGTCAGGGCGATTCCAGGCGACGGCCGCCTGTTTCCCGTCGTTTCGGCTTGCCTGCACTCATGGCGTCGACGGCGGGCGGTTCGTTCGCCCATCCTCCCCCATCGCATCGAGCACGCGCGAGAGTTCGCCCAAGCGCAGGGGCTTTGCCACCGAAGGGCAGGGGCCGATCTCGGCCTCGCAGTCTTTGCTGGGCGTAGCGGTCACCGGCGCCATGATCACGAGTTGTGTTCCGGCGAGTTCGGGCTCGCCACGCAATGCAGTGCACAGTTTTCTTGCCGGCGCCGAACCGGGGTACAGGTTGAGCAAAACCAGTGCATAGGGTTCGCCGCGCGCCCGGGCGTGCTGCACCTCGTCCAGCGCCCCATCGATGGCGGTGGCCCGGACGGAATGCATCCCGCCGGATTGGAGCAACTGGACGACGATCGACGACGACAACGGATGGTCACTGACGACCAGCGCTTTCTGGTTGGGCAGGAGTAAGGATCGGTTTTCTGCCGACGGGGCACAGATCGGGAGCGTCACCGTCATCCAGAACCGGGAGCCCTGACCGGGTTCTGAAAGCAGGCCGACGTCCCCGTTCATCATTCGTGCCAATTGCCGCGAAATGACCAGGCCCAGGCCCGTCCCGCCATAGCGGCGGGTAGTGGAGCCGTCAGCCTGGACAAACGGCTGGAACAAGCGCGATTGCTGCTCTTTGGAGATGCCGATCCCCCGATCGGTCACTGACAAAGCCAGTACGATTTCCGCGTCGCCATGGTGAGCATCTGCGCCGCCGGCAAGCGCCAGTGCCTCACCAAGCGGGCGACGATGGCGGCCGGCATCGGCCCGCACCACTTCGAGGACGATATCGCCGTGATCCGTGAACTTGATGGCGTTGCTGAGGAAGTTCACGAGGATCTGGCGCAACCGGAGCGGGTCGCCGCGCAAACACGCCGGCAGCCCGGGAGCGATCCAGGCCAAGAGTTCCAGACCCTTGGCCTGTGCCGAACCGGCAACCATGGCGCACGCCTCATCGACCAAGTCTCGCAGGTCGAAGGCTATGCACTCGAGTTCCAGCTTCCCTGCCTCGATTTTTGACAGATCCAGAATCTCGTCCAGCGTGGAAAGCAGGGCCAGGGCGGACGTTTTGGCCACTTCGCCATAGCGGCGCTGCTTCTCCGTGAGATCCGACTTGAGCAGCAGCGCCGTCATGCCCAGCACGCCGTTCATCGGGGTGCGGATCTCGTGGCTCATGTTGGCGAGGAACTGGGACTTGGCAACATTTGCCACCTCCGCTTGCTCCTTGGCGGTTCGCAGTTCCCGGTTCTGCCGCAGCAGCCGCTCGGTCAGTTCGTCCAGGACGCGGACCACGGACGCCACGTCGTCGGCCCCGTCGGCGGGGATGGCGTTGCCGGTGGAGACGACGGCAATCTGCTGGGCACGGTCGCGCAACTGGCGCAGCGGCCTGAGGGCGTAGCGCAAAGTCCCGATGGCCAGAATGATGACGCCCGCCAGCAGCGCCAGGCCGTAGATCGCCGACGCCCGATAGCCCTTTTCCAGTTGGGCGTAAGCCGAGGCACTGTCGATCTGCGCCAGAACGACCCAGGCCTCGTCGACGATCAGCATGGGCAGGTAGGCCAGGGTCTTGCGGGCCGCGACATCCTCGCGATAGATGGGAATTTTCTGGTGAAACGCGGCCATGATCGCGCTCGGATCGGCCTGGATCGCGCCGGCCCGGCTCGTCGCCACGATGCCGCCGGCACGCGGGCTCAGGGCCAGGTCCGCGCCGACCTGCCCGCTGAGGGTACTCATGAGCTGGTCGTTCAGGCGCACGCCGACGATGATGGTGCCGACGATTCTGTTGCCCACGCGAAGCGGCTCGATGTTCTGGATGACCAGGCCTTCGGCATCGCGGGTGCTGGTGAGGGTGCTGCTGCCGCCAAGCGCTTCCGCGATGCCCCATGTAGTGGGGCGATCTCCCCGGCGCGAGGGATCCTGGGCGCGGTAGACGACCACGCCCTGATCGTCGGTCACCTCCAGAATGTCCACTGGCCAGGCCCGCTGCACCGGTTCCAGGGCCTCGGCCATGCGCCCGCTGCGCTCGATCTCCTTGCGCACCAGTCCTGCCGCGAGGCCCTCGTCGGTCTGCATGAGTTTTGCCACAAGCGTGGCGCGCCCGCTCTGATCCTTGATCAGAGCCTCGATGACCTTGCCGACGCTCTTCACCTTGTCGATCTCGCGCTGATGCACGGTCGCTCGCAGCGTCTCGCTGGAGACATGGAAATTCACGACCTGGGACAGGGCGGCCAGCAGCACGAAAAGAAGGGCCACTCGCCCGGTAGTGCCGACGGAGATTCTCATCGGCACGCCAATCTTCGCGAAAATGGGCCGGCAGACGGAGGGCGTTTCGGCCGGGATCCGCGCTTAACGATTTGCGTTGCCCGTCAGGACGCCGTGGTGCTGCAGAATGCGCAGGCCGGCGGGCGACTGGATGAATTGCAGGAACGCGCGGCCGGCGTCGGTGAGTGCGCCCGGCTTGTAGATGAGCCCGAATTCGAGCCATAGCGGATAGCGGCCGGATCTCAGGTTGTCCGGACTGGGCGCCACGCCGTCGAGGGAAAGGATGACCAGCTTGCTCTTGGCCGCCTGGAGCCCGGAGCGGTTGAGGAATCCCAGGCTGGTGGGGAATCGATCCAGCAACTCGATGAGATGGGGGTCGAGATGTACGGTCTTGACCCCTTCGTGGAACTGGATGTTCGCAAACCCCGGTACCCCGCGGTCAATCACTTGCCGGGAGGCATCCGTTACCTCCCGTCCGATCGCCCGGATCGGGTCGGGTTTTCCACCCAGTTCGCGCCAGTCGGTGATCTTGCCGGTGTAGGCGGCGACCATCTGCTCGCGGGTCACGTCACGAACGGTGACTCCCGCCCCGGCGACGAATACCACCGCGTCGCGGCCCAGCGGAACGTACGTCAGCCCTCGGTCGCGCTCCGCCGGCTTGAGCGGCCTGCCTACGCGCCCTATCGTCGCCGTGCCTTCTTCCACCTCCCGCAGCGCGCCGGCGGTGCCGATGGACGCCGGCACGGCCACGTGGTGCTGGTTCTGTTGAGCGTTGAAAGCCTTCGCCAGTTCT
>JBAWHH010000256.1:0-4123 GCA_049593715.1 Rhodocyclaceae bacterium | reverse complement strand
AAAGACAGCCGAGGGGGATGACCACCAGGGTGAGAAAAGTGGCGATCAGGGATCCGAACAGCAGCGATACCGCCATGCCCTGGAAAATCGGGTCGGTGAGCAGCACGACGGAGCCGATCACCAGCGCCGCGGCGGTGATGACGATGGGCCGCATGCGCACTTCCGCCGCCAGCACGACCGCCTCGCGCACACGCATGCCCTCCACCACCTTGGAGCGGGCGAATTCCACCAGCAGGATAGAGTTGCGCACGATGATGCCGGCCAGGGCGATGAAGCCGATCATCGACGTGGCGGTGAAATCGGCGTTGAGCATCCAGTGGCCGGGCACGATGCCGATCAGGGTGAGCGGGATCGGCGCCATGACCACCAGCGGCAGGATGAAGTTGCGGAACTCCGCTACCACCAGGATGTAGATCAGCACCAGCGCGGCGCCGAAGGCGATGCCCATGTCGCGGAAGGTGACGTAGGTGACTTCCCACTCGCCATCCCACTTGAAGCCGGACACGCCGGGATCGTCCGGACGGCTGAAGTAGCGGCCGCTCATCACCTGCCCGTCCGGCGTGGTGTAGGACTTCAATTGCGCATCCACCGCCAACATGCCGTAGAGCGGCGCCCCGAGCTTGCCGATGACGTCGCCGGTGACGTATTCCACCGCCCGCAGATCCTTGTGGAAGATGGGCGCGTTGACCGGCCGCTTGACGAAGCGGCCCAGTTCGCCCAGCGGCACCGTGGCACCGTTGGCGAGCCGCACCGGCAGCACCAGCAGGTTGCCCAGGTTGGCGCGCATCTGCATCGGCACCTGCAGGATGATCACCGTCTGCTCAAGTTCATGGACCAGCTTGACCGGCCCGACTTCGAAGCCGCCCATGGACATGGTGACTTCGCGGTTGATGTCCTCCACCGACAGGCCGAACATCGATGCCCGCAGCCGATCGACTTCGAACACCACCTCGTCGTGGGGCGTTTCCATGAAGGTGTTCACGTCCGCCATGTTGGGCGTGCGGTAGAAGATGCCCATCAGGTCGGAAGCCACCTTGCGCCGGATCTCGGCGGTCGGGCCGTAGAGTTCCACCACCACGGGCGCCAGGACCGGCGGGCCGGGGGGCGCCTCGGCAACAGTGAGGCGCGCGCCCATGGCATAGGCGATGGGGGTGAGCGCTTCGCGCACTTCGCTGGCGATCTCGTGGCTGGAGCGCTTGCGCTGTTTCTTGTCCAGCAACTGGACGGCGATGTCCCCATGCCAGGGCGACTGGCGCATGAAGTAGTGGCGCACCAGGCCATTGAAGTTGAACGGCGACGCGGTGCCGACGTAGGTCTGGAACGCTTCGACTTCGGGGACGCGCTTGAGTTGATCGCCCAGGCGGTAGGCCAGATTGGCCGTGACGATGGAGTCGGTGCCCTCGGGCATGTCGATGACCACCTGCAGCTCCGACTTGTTGTCGTAGGGCAGCATCTTGAACGGCACGGCCTGGAAGTAGAACATCGACACCGCCGCCAGCATGGCGCCGAAAATGCTCAGCAGGGTCAACATGCCCAGGATGGGCGAATCCATGATGGGCGTGATGAGCTTGCCGTAGAAACCCGAAATCGCCTTGCTCTGGCGGTGTTCGCGCTCGGCAGCGATTTCCAGTTCGCGCATTTTCGGCTTCATGCGCGCCGCCAGCCAGGGCACGAACATGAACGCCGCCAGCAGCGAGAACAACATCGCGGCCGAGGACAACACCGGGATGGGCATCATGTACGGGCCCATCATGTCGGACACGAAACCCATCGGCAGCAGCGCCGCGACCACCGTGAAGGTAGCCAGGATGGTAGGGTTGCCCACTTCGTCCACCGCATCCACGGTGAGCGTGTCGTCGGTGCGCCGCGCCGCCAGCCAGCGGCGGTAGACGTTTTCCACCACGACGATGGCGTCGTCCACCAGGATGCCGATGGCGAACACCAGGGCGAACATCGACACGCGGTTGATGGTGAACTTGAACAGGTAAGCCACCGCCAGGGACATCAGCAGCACCACCGGTATGGTGATGAGCACGATGAGCGCCGGCCGTTTGCCCATGGAGACGAACATCAGGATCGTCACCATGGCGGCGACGAGGAACAGCTTGAAGATGAGGTTGGAAACCTTCTCGTGTGCGGTGGCGCCATAGTCGCGGGTGACGCTGACCTGGACGTTGGTCGGGATCAGCGTCCCCTTCATCGTGTCCAGTTCGGTCAGCAGCGCGCGCGCCACATCGACGCCATTGGTACCTTTTTTCTTGGCGACGGCGATGGTCACCGCCGGGTGGGTGTCGAAGCCCTGCTGCGAAACGCGCTGCGTGTGGGTGACGATGGTTTTGGTTTCGGATTCGCCCTGGCTGATGGTGGCCACATCGCGCAGGAACAGTGGCTGGCCCTGCTGTACCGACACCACCAGATCCCCCACCTGGCGGGCGTCGTGCAGGAACTCGCCGGTAAACAGGGTGAACGACTGGCTGCCGTCCACGATGCTGCCGGCCTGGGCGCGCTGGTTGGCGGCGCTGATCATCTTGGCGATCTGGCCGATGGTCAGTCCATGGGCGGTCAGGCGCGAGGGATCCACTTCCACCCGCACCTGCTCCTGGCTGCCGCCGACAATGAAGCTCTGGCCGGTGTCCGGCAGCGCCTTGAAGCGCTGCATCACCCCCAGGGCGAGCTTGCGCAGGGTGACGATGTCGTGGTCGCCAGAAGAAAGCGTCACCGTCACGACGGGCACGTCGTCGATGCTCTTGGGCTTGACCAGGGGCGGCATGACGCCCTTGGGAATGGCGTCCATGTGGGACTGCAGCTTGTCGTAGAGCTTGACCAGCGACGGCTCCATCTGCTCGCCGACATTGAAGCGCACCGTCACCATGGCCATGCCGTCGCGGGACATGGAATAGACGTGCTTGACCCCGGACAACTCCGACATCAGCCGCTCCAGCGGCTCGGCAACCAGATTCGCCACCTGCGGCGCAGACGCCCCCGGATAGGCGACGATGATGTCCACCATCGGCACGGAAATCTGCGGATCCTCTTCCCGCGGCGTGATGACCATGCCCAGCAGGCCGACGAGGAAAGAGGCGATCAGCAGCAGCGGCGTCAGGGGCGACTCGATGAAGGCGCGGGCCAGCCAGCCGGCCAAGCCCCACTTGTGGGTCGCCGACGCGGCCGTTCCGCCCTGCCCGGCCGCCGCCGCAGGATCTTGTGTGCCGTTGTTTTGATTGGTTTCGGCCATTCCTCCCCCCTTGGTCATCGGATCAGGGATCGCCGCGGAAGCGCCGCGGGCGCCCGGCATTCAACGCGATGCGGGCGGACCTGCGGATTGGCCCCCGGAACGGCGAGGGGCCAAAATCCGGATGAAGAACGGTGGGCGCGTTCATGGCTAGAACTGGGACGGCCGGCCGAAGATGGAATCGCCCGAGCGCATCTGGGGCGTCGGCGAGGTGACGACCTTTTCCCCCTGCTGCAGGCCGGACAGCACCACTACCTTGTCGCCCACCGTTTCCCCCAGCCGCACCACCCGAAGATCCACGGTGCCGGCCGCATTCGCCGCGAAGACGATGGGGAGACTGCCGCGGTAGATCACCGCAGAAGTGGGAACCACGGGGGAGGCCAGCACTTCGCCGGCGCCGGGCGGCTCGGCGAGGAGCGCCTGCACGTACATGCCCGGCGCCGCGGGCACCCCGGGCGGCAGCGCCAGTTTTACGGTCACCGTCCGCTGCACCTGGCTGGCCGTGGGGTAGATCTGAGCCACCTGGGCCTGTACCGTGACGTTGCTGTCGAGGCTGACGGGAACCACGTCCCCCAGTTTGAGCTGGGGCACCAGACGCGTTGGCACTTCCAGGCGCACGTCGAGTTGATTGACGTCGGCCAGATCCACCAGCGGCTGGCCCGGCTGCACCACGTCGCCGATGTTCACGTGCTTGGCGACGACGATGGACGGGTAAGGCGCGATGGCGCGGCGGTCGCGCATGCGCGCCTCGACGGCATCGATGCGGGATTGGGAGCCGATGATGGCCGTCATCTGGCGCTCGTAGTCGGTACGTGCCGAGTTCATGGCCGGATAGCTGGTCTGCGCCTGAGACTGCGAAACCATCGGGCGCCCCGAGCCGCCGAACGGGGT
>JBAWHH010000255.1:0-4610 GCA_049593715.1 Rhodocyclaceae bacterium | reverse complement strand
GTGCTCATCCAGGGCACCGGCGGCGTATCGCTGTTCGCGCTGCAGTTCGCCAAGCTGCAGGGCGCCTACGTCACCGTGCTTTCCGGCAGCGACGACAAGCTGGTGCAGGCCCTGGCCCGGGGCGCCGACGACGGCATCAACTACAACTCCGTTCCGGAGTGGGGCAAGCTGGTACGGGATCGTGCCGGCAACGGCGGCGTGGACCACATTGTGGAAGTGGGCGGCGAGCAGACGCTCACCCAGTCGCTACGCGCCCTGCGGGTGGGCGGCACCGTCAGCCTGATCGGCGTTCTGTCCGGTGCCAACCCGGAACTCAAGCTCGGCCCCGTCGTCACCCGCCAGATCCGCCTTCAGGGCATCACCGTGGGCAATCGGGACGGCTTCGAGGCCATGGCCCGCGCCATCGCCCAGCATCGCCTGAACCCGGTCGTGGGTCGCGTGTTCGCGTTCGAAGAACTGCGAGCGGCGCTGGATTACCTCGCCAGCGGCACCCATTTCGGCAAGGTCTGCCTGCGCCATCCCAACTGACGGGCCCGGTACGGGGGATCGTTCCCCTGCAATCGTGCGCTGGTTCTCGCCGCAGCGCACAAACCAGCGTTCGGAACGGGCGCCCGGGTCAAGCTGGCGGTCGGCCCAGTCGTTAGGCTCGGTTGGGTAAACGTCCCCCGTTGCCAGGTAAACCGGCAGAAGCGGACGGATTTCACGAGTCGCCTCAATGCCGCCACGCCTTACCACGCCGACGCCTGCCGCCCCTATTCGGTACGAAATCGCCTGCCATGCAATTGCCGCTGGCGCGAGACGGCTGGCCGGGATCACCCTGGTGGAAATGATGCTGGCGGTGGCGATCATTGCCATTCTGGCGGCCATCGCCATGCCGATGTTCCAGGGCTACCTCGAGCGAACCAATATCGCCCAGGCCCAGGCGGACATCAAGCTGATTCAAACCCGCATCGCTGACTACGAACTCGACAACAATGCCCTGCCGGACAGTCTGGTGGACATCGGTTGCCAGAACATGGCCGACCCCTGGGGCAACCCCTACCAGTACCTAAATCTGGGCGACGTCAAAGGCAAGGGCAAGGCGCGCAAGGACCACGCGCTGGTGCCGATCAACTCCGACTACGATCTCTACAGCATGGGGCGGGACGGCAAGAGCGTTTCGCCCCTGACCGCGAAAGCCTCCCGGGACGACATCGTGCGCGGCCGCAACGGCCAGTTCATCGGCCTGGCGTCCGACTTCTGAGGCGTCGTGAGGCGATCGCGGCGGTGTCTCGGGCATGCGGCGGACAGCCGAAGCCTTGCCGGCCACGACCAATACGGGCTCTGGACGGCGACTCACGGCAAACCTCATCCGCCCAGCTCCCGCTTGATTGCGTTGCCGGGTTGAGCCGCCCATGAAGATCGAAGGCATTTTCCTTCCCGGCCGGGTGGCGCGCCGCATCTTCGCCATGTTCGTGCTTTCGGCTGTCGTGCCCGCCCTGGCGCTGGCGGTACTGACCCTCACCCAGGTGCACGCCGTGCTCACCGAGCAATCCCGCGCGCAACTGGTCGAAACCAGCAAAGCCTATGCCCTGAACGTCTACGAGCGCATGTTGATGGCGCAGGGCAACCTGGTGCGAATCGCCGCGGATCTGCGTCAGGGAATCGCGCCCGGCGGTGAAGCGCTGAAGACGCTTGAGGGGACCTATGCCAATCTGACCGTCGTCGGACCCGGCGTACGTGCCAGGCCGATCCTGGGTAAAGCTCTGGCGTGGCCCGAGATTGGAAAAGCGGAACACGCCCATCTGGCGAAAGGGGAGTCAGTCCTGATCGTGGACTCGGGTACCGCGCCGCGCATCCTGCTGCTCCACGCCATCGACGCGGGCGAACCAGGCAACTTCGCCCTGATCGCGGAAATCAACCCGGCGATGCTGTGGGGCGACGCCGAAAGTTTTCCGTACATGACGGGCCTGTGCGTATTCGCCGACAGCGGGGCCACGCTGTTCTGCTCCCAGCCGGAGCTTGTCGCGGACTCGCCGGCACTGGCCCGCAAGATCGTCCAGTCCCCGAGCGGCCTGCGGACGCAAATCGGTGCCGAACCCCAACTCATGGGCACTTGGCAGCTATTCCTCAAGCCGAAACTGTTCGCCCCCTACTGGACGGCAGTCGCCCTGCAGCCGGAATCGGTGGCGCTGGCACCGGTCACCAGATTCACCCTCATCTTCATCGGCGTCGTCTCACTGGCTCTGCTGCTGGCGGCATGGCTCAGCGCCAGCCAGATCCGCCGAACCATGGGGCCGTTGGGGAAGTTGATCAAGGGAACGCGGCATATCGCGGGGGAGGACTTCGACCACCGGGTCAGCGTGGAGAGCGGTGACGAGTTCGCCGAGTTGGCCAGTTCGTTCAACGACATGGCGGCTCGCCTCGGCCGGCAGCTTGGCGCACAACAGGTTCTTTCCAGGATCGACCAGATGATCCTGTCCAATCTGGACCTGGATCCGGTATTCCGCGCGGTACTCGTCCGCATGCGGGGTCTCGTGCCGAGTGCACCGGCCGGCGTTGTGGTGCTGGAAGCAGCGTGCGAGGGTGAAGCCCGAGCCTTCACCCTGGACGGAGAGCAAGACGGAACCCTGGCGATAACCCGCGTGCGCTTGTCCGCCGACGCGCTGCGGGCACTCGCGGGCCGCCGCGAGAGCTGCTGGCTCGATGCGGAAAACAGCATCGGCCGCTGTTTGCCCCAATCCGCTGCAGGGGTCCAACCGCCCCCGTTTATCCTGCCCATCCGCGCGGGAAAAGAATTGAGCGGTTTTGCGTACCTCGCCCCGCGCCACTCGCCCCAGGGGTTGCCGGCAGACGTGCTGCCCCACCTCCGCGACCTCGGTGACCGCGTCGGCGTAGCCATGTCGGCAGTGGCCCGCGAAGAGCAGTTGATCTACCAGGCGCGTCACGATGACCTCACCGGCCTGCCGAACCGGCTGCTGTTCAAGGAGCGGCTGTTCCGGGAAATCGCTTTCGCCCAGCGCGAGAATCGCAGCCTGGCGCTGCTGTACATCGATCTTGACCGCTTCAAGAGCATCAACGACAGCCTCGGCCATTCCGCGGGAGACGCGCTGCTGGGCGAGTCCGCACGACGCCTGAGCGGCTGCGTCCGCGACAGCGATACAGCCGCGCGCCTCGGCGGCGACGAGTTCGCCCTCATCCTGACGGGAAGCACCGGCGTGGCCGCTGCGGCCGCGGTCGCCGAGCACGTGCTCGCGGTTTTCGCCCGGCCGTTCGTGGTTGCCGGACAGGAAAGTTTTGTCACTGCCAGCGTTGGCATCACGATTTTCCCGGCCGACGGCCGAGACAGCGAAGACCTGCTGCGCAAGGCAGACACCGCCATGTACCGCGCCAAGGATGCGGGGGGCGGAAAGTTCGTGTTCTTCGAAGAGCAAATGAATGTCCAGGCCGTCGAACGCCAGACGCTGGAGCGGGAAATGCGCCAGGGGCTGGCCCGGCATGAGTTCGTGCTCCACTATCAGCCGAAGGTGGACCTGCGCAGCGGTGAGGTGTCGGGGGCCGAAGCCCTGGTGCGCTGGAACCATCCGACCCGCGGGCTGGTGCCGCCGGGCGTCTTCATTGGCGTTGCCGAAGAAACGGGTCTCATCGAAGAAATCGGCAACTGGGTCATTTTCGAAGCGTGCGCCCAGCATGCGGCCTGGAGAAAGGCGGGGGGGTGCCCACCGCGGATTGCCGTCAATGTCTCGGGACGACAGTTCGTCCGCGGTGATCTCGTCCAGGTCGTCGCGGAGGCGCTGCGGGTGGGCGCGACGCCGGCCAGCGCCCTGGAGATCGAGGTTACCGAGAGTCTCTTCATGGACCAGAGCGGGGACGCCATCGACACGCTCCAGAAGCTGCGCCAGATGGGCATCAAGGTGGCGATCGACGATTTCGGCACCGGCTATTCATCCATGGGTTACCTGAAGCGCTTGCCGGTGGACGTGCTGAAGCTGGACAAATCGTTCGTCACCGACTTGGTGGTCGATGACGACGCCCGCGTCATCGCTAGAGCGATCATTGCGCTGGCCCACGCGCTGCGGCTGTCGGTGGTGGCGGAAGGCGTGGAAACTGCGGCGCACCTCGATCTGCTGCAAAGCTGGGGCTGCGACACGATCCAGGGCTACTATTTCAGCCGGCCGCTGGCACCGCAGGCTTTCGTCGACTTCATCGCGGGACACGGCGGGCGTCGGTCGTCGAGCGCGGCCGTCCCTCGCGCTGCGGGCACCATTGCCGGCTGACGATCCGGCGGGGTCAATCCCGCCGGGCGCTCACGGTTCCTGCAGCCTTCTGGGAGAAACGATGGCCTCCGATCTCGATTTCGTCGAATACGTCTGCGACCAAATCAGCGCCGCGGGCCGCGTTGCCTTCCGCAAGATGTTCGGTGAGTACGCGATCTATTGCGAAGGCAAGGTCGTGGCGCTGGTATGCGACAACCAGTTCTTCGTCAAACCCACGGCCGGCGGGCGGGTGGTGGTGGGGGACGTTGCCGAGTCGCCTCCGTACCCCGGCGCCAAGCTGTACTGGCTGATGGGCGAGCAGCTTGATGACCGGGAATGGATCGCCAACCTGATCCGCATCACGGAACGCGAGTT
>JBAWHH010000254.1:0-5449 GCA_049593715.1 Rhodocyclaceae bacterium | reverse complement strand
TGCTACGACGAGCAACGCCGCCAGACGACCTGCAACAGCGAGTCGTGGACTGGCCGGTCGAGGAAGATACGCGCCGGTGTTCCCTGTTTCGGCTGCACCTCCCCAGGTTCTCCGCGCAACGGAGATTTCTGTGACACGGGGATCAAGCCCGCGGATCTATGCCGGGGAAACGCGGTAAATCAGATCCACCATCGCAACGGTGACGATCAACGACAGCGCGAGCAGGGGCAGGCCGACTTTGAGGAAATCAGTGAAACGGTAGCGGCCCGGATCGAGCACGAGCGTATTGACCGGCGACGAGACTGGCGTGACGAACGCACATGAACATGCGACGGCCACCGTGATTGCGAACGCATGGGGCGAGACGCCGAGTTCCAGGGCCGCGTCAATCGCCACGGGGGCGACGAGGACGGCCGTCGCGGTGTTGGAAACGAACAGGCTCACCGCGGCAGTCACCAGGAACAGCACGGCCAGCATGCCGTGCGGGCCGACGTCGCGTAGCGCTTCGACGAGGCTGTTCGCCATTCCCGCGGTCACGCCGGTTTTGTCGAGGGCTGTAGCGAGCGGCAGCATGCCCGCAATCAGCAGCAGCGTCGGCCAGCCGACGCATCGGTAGACGGACTTGTACGGGAGACATCCCGTCGCCACGACAGCGAACGCCGCGAGCAGCGTAGCGACGACGTTCGGCAGCAGCCCGGTCGCCATCAGGGTGACCATCGTCGCCACGATCCCTAATGCCATCGGCGCCCGCGCCCTCGCGGGGGCAACTGTTTTCAACTCCTGCGGCAGGCGCAGAACCACGAATTCGCCGGAAGTTTCCTGCAACTGGGCAATTGAAGGCCAACCGCCGGTCACCAGAATCAAATCGCCGAACTTTAGCGGCGTCTCGATAAGGCTGCCCGGCAGGATCTGGCCGCGGCGCTTGATCGCCAGGACAGTCAGCCCCCTGCGTCTGCGGAATGACGCTTCGCGCAGGGTCTTCCCGATCAGAGGCGAGTCCGGCGCGAGCATCACCTCCGCCGCCCCGATCTCCTGGCTGGCCACTGAACGTAACCGATCCTGCAATGGCGCCTCATGGAGGTCGTTGCCGAGCGCGAATCGGTTGATCGCGTCGCCGTCGGCGACGACCCCGATCACATCCCCCGACCGCATCAATGTGTCAGCCATCGCCGGCAGGATACCGAATGCCTTTCCCCGCTGGCGGGCGACGGCCACCAGCGTCACACCGTAACGGGATCTCACATCGGCTTCGGCGACGGTTCGGCCGGCGAGCGGCGAATTCGGCGCAATGCGTAGCGCCCGAACGCGTCCGGTTACGCCGTAGCCCGCGGCAAGCTCGTCCATGGTGATATCGGCCGACTCGGCATGGGGATCCGGCCTGTCGAGCAGGCGGCGGCCTACCGTCACCATATAGAAAATGGCGACGGCGGCCACGGCGACGCCTATCGGCGTCAGCTCAAAGAAGCCAATGGGTGCCAGGCCGGCTTCCACCAATGCGGCGCTCGCAACCAAATTCGGTGGCGTCGCAATCAGGGTCATCAGGCCACTGACCAGTGCCGCAACGGCGAGCGGCATCATCACGCGCGAGCGTCTGAAGCCGGTCTGCGCAACGATCCCGAGGACTACGGGAATGAAGATGGCGACGATACCGGTCGAACTCATGAACGCGCCCACCAGCGTGACCACCGACATCAGCAGAACGATCAAGCGGGTCTCGCTGCCGCGGCCGACTTTCACCAGCCAGGAGCCGAGCCCCGCAGCGACGCCTGTGGCAACCAGCGCTTCGCCGACGACGAACAAGCCGCCGATCATCAACACCGCGGGGTCGCTGAAGCCGGCGACGGCTTCGCGTGCGGTGACGACGCCGGACACCGCCAATGCCAGCAGCACCATCATGCCAACGGCGTCCACGCGAACCCGGTTGCTTGCGAAGGCAGCGACCGCGGCCCCGAGTATGGCAATGACGGTCCAGCCGTCTGCGTTCATTCGCCGTTGCCTGCTGCGGACACGAGTGTGGTGTGCCGAGTCTCAGCCATCGGCCACCGTTGCGCAGCGAAAGTCAAGGCTGCCAGCCCCCGCCCAGGGCGCGGTAGAGCCTCACCACGACGGCGTAGACGTCGCGGGAGGTCTGCACCAGGGCGAGGTCCGAGCTGAACGCCTGGCGCTCGGCGTCCAGCACTTCGAAATAGCTCGACACCCCGCCGGCGTAGCGCAGCCGGGTCAGCCGCAGCCGCTCGCGGTCGGCGGCGGCAATGCGTTCCTGGCTTTCGCGGCTCTCGCGCAGCCGCTGGTATCCGACCAGGGCATCCTCCACCTCGCGCAGGGCGTTCTGGATCACCTGCCGATACTGCTCCGCCGCGATGCGCTGCTGCGCCTGCGCCGCGTCGACCCCGGCGCCGATACGCCCCGCCGTGAAAATCGGCAAGGACAGGGCCGGGCTGACCGACCAGGCCCTGCGGTTCGAGTCGAACAGGCTACCGGCCTCGGGACTGAGGAAACCGAGAAAGCCGGTGAGGGAGATGGTCGGCAGGTAGGCTTTGCGCGCGGCATCCACGTTCGCCGCCGTGGCGGCCAGGGCTTGCTCGGCTGCACGCACGTCGGGGCGGCGTTCCAGGAGCTGCGAAGGCAGGCCCGCGGGCAATTGTGGCGGCAGTTCGTAGTCGCTCAGTTTCGCCTGGCGCTGGACTGGGCCGGGATTGCGGCCCAGCAGCACGGCGAGGGCGTGTTCGCCCTCACTGCGGCGCCGCTCCAGGTCGGCGATGCTGTTGTCGGCAGCGGCGAGCAGCGATTCCGCCTGGCGCAGGTCGACTGCGGAGACAACGCCGTTGTCGAAACGCAGCTTCACCAGGCGCAGGGATTCGCGGCGGGTGTCCGCGGTGCGTCGCGCAATGTCGAGCTGGGCGTCGGCCACCAGCAGGTCGAGATAGGTGAGAACCACTTGGGCAATCAGGCTCACCTGGAAAGCGCGGCGGTTCTCCTCGCTCGCCAGCAGGTCGCGATAGGCCGCCTCGTTCAGAGAGCGCAGGCGGCCCCACAGGTCGATTTCCCACGCCGGTAGCGCCAGCCCGGCGTTGTAAGTCTCGCCGATGCGGTTTTCCGTCGCACTGGCAGCCGACGGCTGACGCCCACGGGTATACGTCGCGTCACCGAACAGATTGGGGAACAGGCCGGCGCGTTGAGCGCCGTACTGGGCGCGGGCGACTTCGACGCGCTCGGCGGCAATGCGCAGATCGTGGTTCTCGCTCAGCGCCTCGTTCACCAGCACCCGCAGTTCCGGGGTGTGAAACAGATCCCCCCAAGGACGGTCGGCAATTACCTCACCGGTCGTCGCGGGCGCCCGCCACGCCGATGGCAATTCGACGGCGGGACGCTGAAACGGCGCTGTGCCGCAGGCGCTGACGAGCAAGGCGGCGAGTCCGAGGGCTGCTTGCCGAAGCGGGCGGTGCCACGGCGACCACCGGAAAGCGGCCTTCACGCCTGCGTCTCCTGCGGTTCTTGGGCAGACGCCGGGGTGCGCCGGCCTCCGCCCAGCCAGGTCATCGCCAAGTAATAGAAGAGGGGTGTGAAGAAGACGCCGACCAGGGTTGCGGCCAGCATTCCGCCGAGGATGCCAGTGCCCACGGAGTGCTGGGTCGCCGCGCCGGCGCCGGAGGCGCGCACCAGGGGCAACACCCCGAGGATGAAGGCGAGAGAGGTCATGACGATGGGCCGCAGGCGCAGTCGCGCCGCCTCCAGCGCCGCTTCCATCACCGAGAGCCCCTCTTCGTAGCGCTGCTTGGCGAACTCGACGATCAGGATGCCGTTCTTGCCCGCCAGGCCCACCAGCGTGATCAGGCTGACCTGGAAAAACACGTCGTTGGGCGTGGCGCGCAGGAACAGGGCCAGCAGCGCACCCAGGATGCCGATGGGCACGATGAGGAACACCGCGACGGGCAGCGTCCAGCTTTCATAGAGCGCGGCGAGGAAAAGGAACACGAAGACGAAGGAGAGCAGGAAGATGAAGCCCGCCTGGCCGCCGGAGACTTTCTCCTGCAGCGACTGCCCCGACCACTGGAAACCGGTGCCCGCCGGCAAGGTCTTCGCAGACAGATCCTCCAGCGCGTCCAGGGCCTCGCCCGAGCTGCGCCCCGGTGCCGGCGTGCCGTTGATCTGCACGGCGGGGTAGCCGTTGTAGCGGCTCAGCGCGATGGGCGCCGAGCGGTACTCGGTGGTCGCCAGCGCGGCAATGGGGACCATGTCGCCTTTGGCGTTGCGCACGGTGAAGCGCTGCAGGTAGACCGGGTCGGAGCGGAACTGCTGCTCCGACTGGATCTTGACCTTGAGGTTGGTGCCGAAGGCGGTGAACTGATTGACGAAACTGGAGCCGAGCAGCGTGCCGATGGTGGAATAGACGTCGGGCAGGGGTACGCCGAGGGCTTTGGCCTTGTTGCGGTCCACGTCGATGAACAGCGTCTGCACGCTGGGCGCCGCGACGTTGCGCACCCCCGCCAGCCGCGGATCCTGCGCGGCGGAAGCCACCAGTTCGGTGGCGCTGGCGTCGAGCTTGGCGCGGTCCCCGTCCAGCGCCAGCAGGCGGTAGTCGAAGCCCGAGATGGACCCCATGCCGGAGATCGGCGGTTCGTTGATGGCGAACACCCGCGCCTCGCTGATGGCGAAGTAGAACTTGCCGTTGAGCCGCCGGATGATCTGCGACACGTGCTGGTCAGCGGCCTTGCGCTCGCCCCAGGGTTTTAGCGTCACATAGAGAAAACCCTGATTGGCGTAGCGGTAGAAGATGGAGAAGCCCGGAATGCCGATGATGTCCTGCACGCCGGGCTCGGTGCGTACGATGCCTTCCACCCGCTGCATGATCTCTACCACCCGGTCCTGGGAGGCGCCGGACGGCAGGTCCACGGCAATGAACATGCTGCCCTTGTCCTCCTCGGGCACGAAGCCGCCGGGGATGGCCTTGAACAGGAAGAACACGCCGCCGAGGATCAAGGCATAGACGATCACGGAACGCAGGCGGCGCTTGATGACGACGTCCACCGCGCCGACGTAGCGCCCGGTGAGCTTCTCGAAAAAGCGGTCGAAGGCGGCGATGGGCCGGGGTTTGTGCCCGCCGGGCTTGAGCATCAGGGCGCACAGCGCCGGCGTGAGCGTCAGCGCCGTCACGGCGGAGAGCAGCGTGGACACGGTGATGGTGACGGCGAACTGCTTGTAGAGCGTGCCGGTGACGCCGGAAAGGAAAGCGATGGGCACGAACACGGCGCAGATCACGGCGGTGACGCCGACGATGGCCCCGCCGATGCCCTGCATCGCCTTGCGCGAAGCATCCCGCGGGCTGAGACCTTCGTCGTGCATGATCTTTTCCACCGCTTCCACCACGACGATGGCGTCGTCCACCACGATGCCGATGGCCAGCACCATGGCAAACAGGGTGAGCATGTTGATGGAGAACCCCATCAGC
>JBAWHH010000253.1:0-1572 GCA_049593715.1 Rhodocyclaceae bacterium | reverse complement strand
GGTGCCTGCCGGCAACTCGGCCCGCACTTTGCTCGTCCCGGGTAGGCGCAGGACGGCGTCCCGCGTCAGGACGAGCGTGGAATCGGGCTCGATGCGGGCACCCGGGATCATCACCCGCGTCGCGCCTTGCCCGGCCGCCCAGGCGCCCGCCACAAATGTGGCGACGGCGATGAAGATCAATGAACGTCGGATCTGGGCTCCGCGGTCGAAGGGGTTCCTCGGCCTGTCGCGGCGAAAGCTACCCTCGACCGTTTGCAGCCGGTACAGTTCGATGGTAAGGGTTTTGCAGAGTGTGGGCAGGATGAGCCAGCATTTCATGGTCGAGTTGCCGTTCGGCGGTCGTTGGGAGGGCGTTTGCGCCACTTCGGCGCCGAAGTCTAACGCCGCCCCAATCAAACTGGTGGCAGTGCGCTGGCAGGAACCATTGAAGGTTGCCCGTTCGACAGGCTGATGGACGCCGGATCCAGCACAATGGCCCACCGTTCCAGCCGCCTCCTGTCGGCGTCAGTCCTTGCCTTCCTCCTGTTTGCGGGAGCTTCGGCCATGATCCAGAATCGCCTGATCTACTACCCAGACAACATTCCATTGGCCGCCGCCGTTGAGGAGGCCCGCCGGAGCGGTTTCGCGCCGTGGCCGTCAGAAGCGGATTTTCGTGGCTGGGTGCGCGAGCCGGAAGGGACGGTTCGGGCCACGGCGGTCCTCTTCCATGGCAATGCCGGCCACGCGGGGCACCGCGCGTGGTACGGCGGCATCCTGCTGCCCCATGGTTTGCGCTTGATCCTCGCCGAGTATCCGGGTTATGGGCCGCGCTCCGGCGCGCCGGGCGAACGGGCACTGGTTGCCGACGCCACCGAAATTGTCCGGCTTGCCCAGCGGCAGTTTCCGGGGCCGTTGCTGCTGGTCGGCGAATCCCTGGGCGCCGGGGTAGCGGCTGCGGCGGCCGCCCGAGGGGAAGTCCTGGCCGTGCTCCTGATCACGCCCTGGGATCGGCTCGATCAGGTTGCCCGGCATCACTATCCGTGGCTGCCGGTAAGCTTGCTGCTCAACGACCGCTACGACAGCGTCGAGCAGCTTTCCGCTTATCGGGGCCGCATCGCAGTGGTTGTTGCGGCACAGGACAGCATCGTGCCGCCCGAACGTGGAAAGGCCCTCTTCGAACGCCTGGCCGCGCCAAAGCACATTTGGACGATTCCCGGCGCCGAGCATAACGACTGGATGATGCACGTCGATGGGGAGTGGTGGCGGTCGGTGGTCGGTTTTCTGCTCGGCGACTGACTTGCGCGCGACGACCAAATGCTCCGAGGTGGGAGCAGAAAGGTCGTAGCGCGTTGGGGCTGGGCGAAGCGAAGGGGCCGCCATTTGCGCAAGTGCATGGGACGGCCGTGGATTGACTGACTAGATTCTGGGAAGGGCAGGATGAAGATTGCGGTGATGGGTGCGGGTGCGGTGGGCTGTTACTACGGCGGGCTGCTGGCCCGCGCGGGCTACGAAGTGGTGCTCATCGGACGACCGCTCCACGTGGACGCCATCCGGCGCTTGGGGCTGCTGGTGGAGGTTGGTACGTTTCGGGAC
>JBAWHH010000252.1:0-7499 GCA_049593715.1 Rhodocyclaceae bacterium | reverse complement strand
GAATGATGTCCCGCTGGCTAATCTGCCCCTGGTCGCGCAGGTGCAGGATCATGCTGTGGTAGTCCACCGGGTCGCCGATCCCGTAGATGCACGAAACGGTGGCCACGATCACCACGTCCGGCCGTTCCAGCAGCGACTTGGTGGCCGAGAGCCGCATCTGCTCGATGTGCTCGTTGATGCTGGAATCTTTCTCGATGAACAGATCGCGGGAAGGAACGTAGGCTTCCGGCTGGTAGTAGTCGTAGTACGAGACGAAATACTCGACTGCGTTCTCGGGGAAAAACTCGCGGAACTCGGCATAAAGCTGGGCCGCCAGCGTCTTGTTGGGCGCCAGCACCAGGGTCGGCCGGCCGATGCGGGCGATGACGTTGGCCATGGTGTAAGTCTTGCCGGATCCGGTCACGCCGAGCAGCGTCTGATAGAGCAATCCTGACTCGATGCCATCCACCAGTTTCTCGATCGCCTGGGGCTGATCCCCGGCGGGTTCGAAAGGACGGTGAAGGCGGAACGGGCTGTTGGGGAAAGACGAGATCACGGCTAGAATCGGGCACGCTGTATCAGCCCATCTTAACATTCACACCCAACCGCTCCAGGACTCCAGGCATGCCTCTTTCCCATCGCGTTCAGGCGATCAAGCCCTCCCCCACCCTCGCCGTCACGGCCCGCGCCGCCAAGCTCAAGGCCGAGGGCAAGGACATCATCGGCCTTGGCGCCGGCGAGCCCGATTTCGACACGCCGCAGCACATCAAGGACGCCGCGATCCAGGCGATCAATGCCGGCTTCACCAAATACACTCCTGTGGGCGGCACGCCCAGCCTGAAGAACGCGATCATCGCCAAGTTCAACCGGGACAACGGCCTGGAATTCACGCCGAAGCAGATCCTCGTCTCCTGCGGCGGCAAGCAGAGTTTTTTCAACCTCGCCCTGGCGACGCTGAACGCCGGCGACGAGGTCATCATCCCGGCGCCGTACTGGGTGTCCTACCCGGACATCGTGCTGATCGCCGAAGGCAAGCCGGTGATCGTCGAAGCCGGAATCGAGCAGGGCTTCAAAATGACCGCCGAGCAACTGGCCGCGGCGATCACGCCCCGCAGCAAAATGGTCGTCATCAATAGCCCGAGCAATCCCACCGGCGCCGTCTATAGCCTGGCTGAACTGAAGGCTCTCGGTGAAGTGCTGCGGCGGCATCCGAACCTGCTCATCGCCACCGATGACATGTACGAACACATCGCCCTCACCGACGCGAAGTTCGTCAACATCCTGGACGCCTGCCCGGACCTCTATCCGCGCACCATCGTGCTCAACGGCGTGTCGAAAGCCTATTCCATGACCGGCTGGCGCATCGGCTACTGCGGCGGGCCGGAGCCCATCATCACCGCGATGGAAAACGTGCAGTCCCAGAGCACCTCCAACCCCACTTCCATCTCCCAGGTGGCGGCGGAAGCGGCGCTGAACGGAGACCAGTCCTGCATCACGCCGATGGTCAAGGCATTCCGCGAGCGCCACGAATTCGTGATGGGGCGGCTGGCGGCAATCCCCGGCGTGAAAGCCGTGGCGGCGGGCGGTGCTTTCTATTCATTCCCCGACGTGCGCGAGCCGATGCAGCGCCTGCACGCCAAGGGCGTCATCGCCGCGGCCAATGATCTGGCCCTGTCCGAATACCTGCTGGAAAAGGCCGGCGTGGCGATCGTGCCCGGTTCGGCCTTCGGCCTGGACGGCTACATGCGCATGTCCATTGCGACGTCGATGGCGAATCTGGAAAAAGCGCTGGACCGCTTGCAGACGGCCCTGTCTTAGAACGCCGACGGCGCCTGCGCGGCGCCGCGTAGAGCACAAAAAGCCCGGTCGGACGAAGGTCCGGCCGGGCTCTGTTTTTACTGCTGCTGGGCTGGACGTGCTGGCCGTCAGCCCTGGTGCGGCGGCACCGCCGGGCCTTGCGGCTGAGCCTGCGGCATCGCTTCCGACTGAGCCTGCTGCGGCGGACCGTCGCGCATCTGGGCCTGCATCTGGGTTTCCATCTGCTGCGATTCGATCTCGAACAACCGGTCGTGCAACTGGCTGGCGAGCATTGGATTGTTCTGCTCGATCACCGGAGCAAGCGCTTGCGCCACATCCGGCCGGTTCTGGTCCAGAGCCTTGTTCGCCGCATCGAAGTAGGTCTGGGTCGCCTGGGGAATCCAGCCCGCGGTGTAATACACATTGCCCAGTTCGCCCATTGCGTTGATGTCTTGCGGGTTGCTGGCCAGTAACGCCTGATACGCCTTGACGGCGCCCTGGAGATCTCCGGCCGCAAACGCCTGCCGCGCCTGGGTCAAGGGGTCCGTGGATACCGGCCCCGGCGCCGCGGCAATGGGCCCTTGCGGCGCAATACCAAGCACATCCTTCGCCTTATCCGTGCCAGTCTTGACCCAGTTCTGGGTATAGGCGAGCGCAATGACGCCCCCAACGATCAGGGCAAGCAAGACGTACAGTGCCCACTTCGATAAGCGCCGCAGGAACGACTTCTTGCCGACCGGCGCTTGGGCCGCGGGCTCGGGTGTTGCTTGGGTTTCGATCACGGTGTCCATAACTGCTCCCTCTCACACGTTGCCAATTCAAACCAAGGACGGCAGCGGGCGCAGGGCGGCATCCCGGAAAGACCCGCCCATCCCCCGTTCACCGCCAGATGTTCCAGTTCCAGGGCATCCACGTACCGATTCGACCGTCGACATCCACACTGACGTCAAAGCGAAAACGGCCTCCGCCGGATCCGCCGGCGCGGGAAGCGCCGCCGTAGCCCGGTCTGGCATAGCCGGCGGGAAAGCCGGACGGCGCGCCCAAAAAGGGCGGCGGGGCGACGGGTCCGCCGTAACGGAGCGGGCCCGCGACGGCCGATGTCGTGGCCCAACCCGCCTCCTCGCCCCCGGCCGGCCAAGCAGCCCGTGCCGCTGGAGCGACCGCCGCCACGAAACTGGCGGCGATCAACAACCGTCCTACCCTGTTCATGTCAGAAAGCCGCTTCCGGGCTCACCACCAACCGTTGTTCCAGCGGTTGTTGCCCCAGCCGCTGCCATCCAGATCACCGCTGCCGCCGAAGCTGAAATTGCCACTCGCCCGGCCCCGCCCGCGACCCGAACCGCGGCCAGAACCGTATCCGTCACCATAGGGGCCATACCCATAACCCGGGCCGTAACCATAGCCGGGCCCGTAGCCGCCCCAACCCGGACCAGCCCCGTACCCAGGACCATATCCCCCCCAACCGGGGCCGTATCCATATCCCGGACCCGCCGCGTATCCGGGAGCGTAACCCCCGTAACCCGGTGCCGGGCCCGCGCCATACGGGCCAACCGGCGCCACCTGGGGCGGGCCCTGGGGCGCCTGCTGGGGCGCATACTGCTGCGCCAGAGCCAGTGTGCTCGCGGCGAGGACCGTTGCGGCAACCACGCCTTTCAGAATCTTGCTCATCGTCATCTCCTCTGGATGTTAGAAAGAACCATCTATGTGTCGATACCCTTTGCCTCTGGCGCCGCCGGCTTCCCGAACTTCACTCCCTTGGGAAAAGGCAGGCCACGAAACGAAAGGCATGGCGTATTAGCGAGGTCTAATATACAGCAACGCCCCCTTGGTATATTCGAAACTTTCTATATTAGGATTTGCTGATTTATTCTCCCTATTTCACCGCCTTTTCCTGAAGGCATGCCGGCCTCCGTTTCTGTGTTATGAGTAATGGGCAAACCTCGACTGCGGAAGGAATCGCGATGAAGAAAAGCGGAAAAATCGCCAGGTCTTACCGGGTAGCTGACGGCAAAGGCTTTCGCCTGAAGGACTTCGATCCCGGCGACAAAGGCCCTTTCACCGTCGAAGACAAGGAGGACGCCCAGGAATGGCTGCGCCAGGGCGTAGCCCGTCTCGCCGAGATGCAGGAGAAGCTCTACGCCCAGGACCGCTGGGCGCTGCTGCTGATCTTTCAGGCTATGGACGCGGCAGGCAAGGACAGCACCATCGCCCACGTCATGTCGGGAGTGAATCCCCAGGGCTGCCAGGTGTTCTCGTTCAAAGCGCCGTCAGCGGAAGAACTGGACCACGACTTCCTGTGGCGCAGCCTGAAATGCCTGCCGGAGCGGGGCCGCATCGGCATTTTCAACCGCTCCTACTACGAAGAAACCCTGATCGTCCGCGTCCATCCCGAAATCCTGCAGCGCCAAAAGCTGCCGCCGGAGCTGGTGACCGGAAAAATCTGGAAACAGCGTTTCGAGGACATCAACCACGTCGAGAGTTATCTCTCCCGCAACGGCGTCAGCATCCTGAAGTTTTTCCTCAACGTTTCCAAAGAGGAACAGCGCCAGCGCTTCCTACAGCGCCTCGACCAGCCGGAAAAACTGTGGAAATTCGGGCCGGAAGACATCAAGGAACGCGCCCACTGGAAAGACTACGCAGCGGCTTACGAAGACATGATCCGCCACACCGCCACCGCACATGCCCCCTGGTACGTCGTACCGGCGGACAACAAGTGGTACATGCGGATGGTGGTGGCAGCGGCCATCGTCGAGCGCCTGGAAGCCCTGAAACTGGCCTACCCCAAGGTGGGCCCCGAAGGTATGGCGGAACTGGCTCAGGCGCGGGTCGCGCTGGTGGCGGAGAAGACCTAGCAAGGCCGCCCTGCCTGGCGCGGGTCGGGCACGGCCCTGGCCTTGCCGCCGAATCCCCGCAACGAGGCCTCAAGCCCCCCGCTGGCCGTCGCCCCCGTCGTTGGACTGCCGCACGAGCGGATCGTCGAGCCGGTGGGCGGGCACAATCAGATTGGAGTCTTCCAGCCACTCCCGCCATACCGCCATCAACACGGCGAGGATCACCGGGCCGAGGAACAGCCCCACCAGACCGAACGCGACCAGGCCGCCGAGGACGCCGAACATCACCAGCAGGAACGGAATCCGCGTCTGGCTGCTGATGACCAGAGGGCGGATCAGGTTGTCCACCCAACTGACGACCAGCGCACCCCAGAGAAGCAGCCCCACGCCCGCGGTGGTCTCACCGCCGAGGATCAGCGAAACGCCGATGGAACCCCACGCGAAAGGCGTTCCGAAGGGAATCATCGCGACGATTGCCGTAATGGCACCGAGCAGCACGGGCGCCGACAGGCCCGCCCACCAGTAGCCAAGCCCGGCAACGAAGCCCTGGGCCAGGGAAGTCAGGACCAGACCCCAGACCACGGCCTTGGTCATGCCGCCGACGGCGGCCAGATAGTCGTCGACCCGGGTGCCGAGAAAGCGGTGCAGCACCGAATGAACTTGGCCCAGCAAGGCCAGACCGTCGCGGTAGATGAAAAAAACGGTGATCAATGCCAGGCCAAGCTTGCCCGCGTTGCGCCCCACGTCTCCGATCACGGCGACGAGATAGTCGGCCCCAGTCCCGGCCCATTCCGCCAGCCGCGCGCGAAAACCCTCCGGGTCGCTGGCAATCCAGTCGATTGCGCCCTGGAGGAGACTGCCGATCCAGGGCAAGGAACGAATCGCCTCGGGCAGCACCAGCGGCCCCTGCCGAACGTGGGCGGTAATGGTTGCGATCGCCGCTGCCACCTCTCCGCGCATCAGGATCGCCATCGACAGCGCCGGCAGCACGAACGCCGCGCTAAGCAGCAGGGTCATGAGCAGCGCGTTCAGCGTCGGATGCCGGGGCAGGCGCTTGCACAAAGACTCGTAAAGCGGCCAGGTGGCGAAGGCGATGATGATCGCCCACGCCACCGGCACGATGAACAAATTCAGGACGGCATAGCTCAGCGCCAGCAGGCCGCCCAGGAGCAGGCCGAGAATGACGCGGCGGACAACGCGTTCGGCGACTTCGTCAACCATGGTCGAAGCCCGCGCATCGCCGCTGCCCATCACTTCTCCGGGAGAGCGACGACTTCATCGCTGAAGGGGATTCGCAGGCGTATCCGCCAGCCCCCGCTAACGGCGATCCACGGCGCTTTCGCTGCAATCTGTGTTTTTCGGGATGAGCCGCCATGGCGTCAGCGCTGCGCGGCGTCCTCGGCCGCCGGCCGCTTGTCGCCATCCGGACTGGCTTCGAGGCTTTCCGGCAGGCGGCTGGCCAGCACCTTGTCGATGCGTTTCCCATCCAGGTCGACGACCTCAAGCCGCCATTTTTCCCAAGTCGCCACGTCGGCCGTCTTGGGCAGACGCCCCAGCAGCCACATCATCAGGCCGCTCAGCGTGTGGTAGCGCCCTTTGTCCTCGTCCGGGACAGACTTCAACTCCAGCCGGTCCTTGAGTTCGACAATCGGAATCAAGCCGTCCAGAAGCCACGACCCGTCTTCGCGCTGCACCGCCCAGGCGTCGTCCTGA
This sequence comes from Rhodocyclaceae bacterium, assembly GCA_049593715.1. GTDB lineage: Bacteria > Pseudomonadota > Gammaproteobacteria > Burkholderiales > Rhodocyclaceae > JBAWHH01. The sequence goes on along the minus strand of JBAWHH010000252.1, from coordinate 1,179 downwards.
TTGCGCGGCGTAAACTCGCCCGTGACCGCCTCCAGCACGTCCTGCAGGGTGACCAGGCCCTGGACTTCGCCATATTCGTCCACGATCAGCACCATCTGCGCGCCCGAAGCGCGGAAATGCTCCAGCAGATCCATGCCGGTCAGCGTTTCGGGAACGTATACCGCCGCCTGGAGCTGGCTGGTCAGATCCGTCGGGCCGCCCTTGAGGGCCTGATTGAGCAGTTGTTTCGCGTTGATGACGCCCAGAATCTCATGCAGGCCGCCGCGGCAGACCGGGAAGCGGGAATGCTCCGCGTCCATGACCCACTTGAGGTTCTCCTCCATGGGAAGGTCGACGTCGAGGTAGACGATATCGGCCCGGGGAATCATCAGCGAGCCGATCTGGCGATCGTCGAGGCGGAAGACGTTTCGCACCATGTCCCGCTCTTGCTGCTCGATCACCCCCGCTTCGGAGCCCTCTTCCAGCATGGCGTGGATTTCTTCCTCCGTCACGCTCGGTCCGAGCTGCGAACGCTTGCCCATCAGGCGCAACACGGCATCGGTGGAGAGTGCCAGCAGGACAACAAAAGGACGCGTGAGCAACGCCAGGAACTGCATCGGCCGCGCCACCAGACGGGCGATGCCTTCGGGGTTGAACTGGCCGATGCGCTTGGGCACCAGTTCGCCGATCACGATGGAAACATAGGTGATGCCCACCACCACGATCGCCGTGGCCACGACCCCGCTGGCTTCATTGTCCATCCCCCACCCCCGCAGGCGCACCGCCAGGGGGACCGCCAGGGCGGCCTCGCCGACGATCCCGTTCAGAATGCCGATGGACGTGATGCCGATCTGGATGGTGGACAGGAAACGGGTCGGCGCATCGTGGAGCTTGATGGCCACCACTGCGGCGCGGTCACCTTCGTCAGCGAGCTTGGTCAGCCGTACCCGCCGCGCCGCCACGAGGGCAATCTCGGACATGGCAAACGCGCCGTTGAGCAGGATGAGAGCAATCAGTAAGGGAATTTCCAAGGTGTAGTCCAGGTAGAGGAAGCGTTCAACTCCCGGCCACGCGGGTAGCTGCGCACCACCAGGGCCCGCTCAGGGAGGGAGAAGTTGCCAGGCGGGGTTCCGCCAGGACAGGGAAAGTCGCGCGGCGGCAGCAGCCTGGCCGATGAGGCGCCGGGAATCCGGTCAAGCT
>JBAWHH010000251.1:0-3998 GCA_049593715.1 Rhodocyclaceae bacterium | reverse complement strand
GCGCATTGTTCGATGCCAACTGCTCGCGCGCCGTCAACAAGGCTGCCTGGGAAGCCTGGAGCGCGCTACGGGCGTGCTGAAGCTCTTCGCCGGAAACCGCGCCGGTGCCGGCAAGCCGCTCACGCCGCGCCAGGTCGTCGCGAACTTTCGCCACGTCCGACTCGCGCTGGGTGACGCTCGCGGCCAGCGCGGCGTGAGTGGCGAATAGGGTACGTACCTCCCGCACCGTCTGGGCCAGTTGCGCCTCAGCCTGGTCCTGCGCGACCTTGGCATCGGTCCGATCCAGCGTGACGAGCAGACTGCCGGCCCGTACCAGATCGGTGTCGTCAGCATGGATGGCGACCACCGTACCGCCGACCTGAGGGGACACCTGGACCACGTTGCCGGCGACGTAGGCGTCGTCGGTCTTTTCGTGGAAGCGAGCGTACAAGCCCCAATAGGCGCCCCACAACGCGCCAAGGCCAAGCAGGATGGCCGCCAGCACGACGAGGATGCGGTTGCGCTTGCCGTTGCCATTGCCTGGGGCCGCCGCCTCATGGGACCGCGGATCGGGCTGGGGATTCTTCTCGCTGTTCATATTGTTCTCCGAGATGCCGGGTCTGTCAGGTGCCGGCAGCAGTGCGCTGCGCGCCGCCATCGGGGCCGAATCCACCGCCCAGGGCGCGGGTCAGGCCGATGGCAATGTCGATGCGGCGGGCCAGCAGATCGGCCTGCAAGCGCCGCTGCGCCAGCACCTGGGTTTGCGTCGCCAGCACGTTGAGATAATTGGCCAATCCTTCCCGGTAGCGCAGCAGCGCCAGCCGGTAGGCTTCCTCCACCTGAGCCTGGGCGCGGCGCTGCTCGGCGAGCTGGGCTTCCACGGCGCGCCAGGCGGCGAGCTGGTCTGCGACGTCGCGCAAAGCGTCCACCAGCGTGGCCCGGTACTGGGCGACTGCGGCGTCAAACTCCGCGTCGCGTCCTGCCAGGTTGGCCCGCAAGCGCCCGCCATCGAAGATCGGCAAGCGTAGCGCCGGTCCGGCGCCGACAATGCGGCTGCCGGAATCGAACAGCTTGTCCAGCCCGATGGCGGAAAACCCGATGAATCCCACCAGATCGATGTTGGGATAGAAGGCACTCTTGGCGCTGGAAATTTCTTTCGCCGCTGCCTCGACCCGCCAGCGCTGGGCGACCACGTCGGGACGGCGGCCGATGAGGTCCGCCGGAAGCGCCGTGGGCAGCCCCAGGGTATCCGCGGCGTTGAGATTCGGCCGTCCGATCGTCAGCCCGCGATCCGGGCCGGCCCCGGTCAGGGCGGCGAGCTGGTGACGGATCGACGCAATACGCTCCTCGATGGCGGCGATGTCGCCGCGGGCGGCGGGTACGGCGGCTTCCGCCTGGCGCAGTTCCACCTGGGAATCGAGGCCGGCGCGCACCCGGCTGCGGGTAAGCGTGGATATTTGCTCGCGCTGCTGCCGCGCCGCCTCGGCGACCTCGCGTTGCCGGAACTGACGGTCCAGTTCCGCATAGGATCGCGCGATGGCGCTGGTTATCAGCAGGCGGGCGCCCTGGGCGTCCACTTCCGCCGCCCTGGCCCGGGACAGCGCCGCATCTAGGGCGGCACGGTGCTTGCCCCAGAAGTCAAATTCGTAACTGAAATCCAGCGCCAGCCGGTTGGTGTTCTGGTAGGTACCGGCCAACGGGGGCGGTACAAGGTAGTGTTCGCTGAAGCGCTGGCGCGTCGAATCCAGCCCGGCGGTCGCCTGGGGTTGGCGGTTGGCATCCGCCAGTTGGGCCGCGGCGTTGGCCTGATCGATACGCGCGCGGGCAGTCTGGAGTGTCGGGCTCTCCTGCAGCGCCTCGGCGATCAGGGCGTCCAGTTGCGGATCGCCATAACTTCTCCACCAATCGTCCTGCGGCCACGGGCTGGGTACTGCTTGAGCTTGACCAATGGTTGCCGAGGCTTCCAGGGCCGGAGCACCTTCAATGTTCAGACGCGGGGAAATCCCTTCGTAATTGGCGCAGCCACCAGGGACGGCTGCGGCCAGGAAGACACTTAGGGCGGTGACGCGGAAACGCCCCCACCGCCGGCAGCGGATGTTCAATGAAGGCACCACGGGGTCAATCCTCGGCATTGGCGAGCATGCGCCGCAGGTAACTTTTGAGTTGCTCAAGTTCGTCGCGGCTGAAGCCGCGCAGGTGGCGATTCAGCACGCGGATGGCAATGGATGGCAGCTTGGGGAAAAGCTCGCTGCCGGCTGGCGTGAACTCGATGTTGACCACACGGCGATCTTCGGTGCTGCGGCTACGCCGGATCAGCCCCTTCTCTTCCAGCCGATCGAGCATGCGCGTCATCGAACCCGTGTCGCAACTCGTGCGGCGGCACAATTCCGCCGCCGTCCGGCAGTGGCCGTTGCCGATGTACAGCAGCGTGCTCCATTGCGCCGCGGTGATGTCGTAGCCGGCCGACTCGGCGTCCACCGCGCTTACCAAACGCGCTCGCAACTGGGCAAGCAGATAGCCGACGCTCTCTTCGATGCGGTAGGAGTCCTCGGTGTAGAGGGACTCCTCGCCCACGGTACCAACCCCCTCCGCGCCCGTCGGCGTGGCCGCCTCGCTGACACCCATAGGACACCCCCGAATTCGCTGCATAGGCAGCGATTAAACCTGCCTAGGCAGTGAATGTCAATGCATGGATAGTGGCGTTTTCTGATCGCGTTTTGCGGCGCCACTTCGTGCGCATCCCAATCGCGCGAATAGTTCGTTCGCGCGATTGGGTCTACTTTTCGTCGCCGACGCCGCGCCTATGAGCGCGATGGGCCACCATGAAAAACCGCGCGGCCAGAACAAAGGCGGGCCAGAAGTGGGCGCCCAACTCGTTCTTTCGGCCACCAGGCCACGGCAACAAGCGGCGGGGGGTCATCAGGTATCTCCCCCGATGCCCCCCGCTCGCCACCTTCAATGGCAGCGAACTACCCGCCCGATTGATTCAGGGTCGCAGCCGCACGCCTTGCCGACTCAGTAAGGAAGAATCTGAACGGTGCCGGGCGTCCCGTTCGGCGCTGCCGCTTGAATCACGTTCAGCCCAGGAGCCCCTTGCTGGAAGGCAATCGGCGTATTTCCACCCAAATACAACGAGCCAAAGCTCGGAACCAAGTGATTCACCCGGATCCTCACATCCCCACCGTGACCGCCCGCTGCAGCACTATTCGCCTGAATGAAACCCGTCCGAAGCCGCAGAGTATCCGCCCTCACGTTGATATCCCCGGCGTCGCCGGTGGAACCGAGCGCCGACGAAAGAACCTGGGAGTTGTCGAGCAGGATGTTCCGCCCTCCCCTAAAGGCAATTGCGCCGCCATTGCCGCCCTGGGCGGTGGTGTTGACGATCGAATTGCGCAGGCTCAGCCCTTCGCTGAAACTGACGGAGACGGTCCCGGCATCACTAGTTGACTTCGAGGCGGCCGAAACTTGTGCGCCGTTGAGCGACATGCCCTCGCTGGCCACGAGCGCGATGTTCCCCCCCTGACCGGTGGATCCCGCCTCAGCCTCGCTGGCGAACGCAATACCCGACAACGCGAGTTGGCTACCCCTGGCCGTTATCGATCCGGCGTTTCGGCTACCGGCAGTGCTTGCAGTGACGACGCCAGTCCCATCGCCGGAAACCGACAAGGGATGCAAGCCGCCGTTGGGGCCGCGCGATTCGATCACGATCCTGCCCGCGTCGTTGTTCCCCGTGGATCTGGCGGAAATTTGGCCGCCGCCAGAGACGACGAGATGAGGAGTGGTCAGGCGGATCACTCCAGGAGAGATCGCTCCGGGGCGCGGCTGGGCTATCCACCAGCGGTAGGTTGGCTCGGGATAGTAGGAGTTGGCCCTATTCTCGGCATCGATCTTTGATCCGTCCGTAACAAAAACCCCGTCAGGGGCAGTGAGGCTTATCGAGCCGATCTCGCCTGGCTGGCTAAGGAAAAGGTGCCCCGTAGCCGCAACCGATACGTTGCTCTGTCCGGAGACAGAAATGG
>JBAWHH010000250.1:0-2158 GCA_049593715.1 Rhodocyclaceae bacterium | reverse complement strand
GGCGACGCTGAAGCGGTCAATCTGGTTGTTGATGGCCAGCTCCAGCGGCGTGTTGATGTTGCCTTTCTCCTTGTAGCCGCGCACGTGCAGGTTGCGGTGGTTGGTGCGCCGGTAGGCGAGCCGGTGGATCAGCCAGGGGTAGCCGTGGAAGTTGAAGATGATCGGCCGGTCGGTGGTGAACAGGCTGTCGAAATCGCGGTCCGTGAGCCCGTGGGGATGTTCGGTGTCGGGCTGCAGCTTGAACAGGTCCACCACATTGACGAAGCGAATCTTCAGGTCGGGCAGTTCTTCCCGCAGCAAGGCCGTCGCCGCCAGCGCTTCCAGGGTGGGCACGTCCCCGGCGCAGGCGATGACCACGTCCGGCTCGGTGCCGGCATCGCTGCTCGCCTCGGGCCAGATGCCGATGCCTTTGGTGCAATGGACGATGGCGGCGTCCATGTCCAGGTACTGCAGGTGTTTCTGCTTGTCCGCGACGATCACGTTCACGTAGTTCTCGGAGCGCAGGCAGTGGTCGGCCACCGAGAGCAGGCAGTTCGCGTCCGGCGGCAGGTAGATGCGGCAGACCTTGGCGCTCTTGTTGACGACGATGTCGAGGAAACCCGGATCCTGGTGGGTGAAACCGTTGTGGTCCTGGCGCCAGACGGTGGACGTGATCAGCAGGTTGAGGGAGGCGAGTTCTTCCCGCCAGGAAAGCTGGTTACAGACCTGCAGCCACTTGGCGTGCTGGTTGAACATGGAGTCGATGACGTGCACGAACGCCTCGTATGTGGAGAGGAAGCCGTGGCGGCCCGTCAGCAGGTAGCCCTCCAGCATGCCCTCCATGGTGTGTTCGGAAAGCATTTCCACCACGCGGCCATCGGCGGCGAGTTCGGTGCCGTCGGCGTCTTCCGGGAAATACTCCGCCAGCCACAGCTTCTTGCTCACCTCGTAGATGGCGGCGAGGCGGTTGGAGGTGTTCTCGTCCGGGCCGAAAACGCGGAAGTTGCCAGGGTTGTCGCGCATGATGTCGCGCAGGAAATTCCCCAGCGGCTTGGTGTTCTCCGCCCTGATGCGTCCCAGGGCCTCCACTTTCACGGCGAAGTCGCGGAAGTCGGGCATCCGCAGCGCTTTTTTCAGGATGCCGCCGTTGGCGTGGGGGTTCGATCCCATGCGCCGCGTGCCCTTGGGCGGCAGCGCGAGGATGTCCGCCGTCGGCGTGCCGGCCGCGTCGAACAGTTCTTCCGGCCGATAACTGCGCAGCCAGGTGTCGAGCACCGCCATTTGCGCCGGGTTCGTCCGTGCCTCCGCCATCGGCACCTGGTGGGCGCGCCAGAAGCCTTCCACCTTGTGCCCGGCGATCTCCGCCGGTGCCGTCCAGCCTTTGGGCGAGCGCAGCACGATCATCGGCCAGCGCGGGCGGGCGGCAGTCCCGGAGGCGCGGGCCGCCTGCTGGGCGGCGCGGATCTCGGCGACGCAGTGGTCCAGGGTCGCGGCCATGGCCTGGTGCATGCTCTCCGGCTCAGATCCTTCCACGAACAGCGGCGTCCAGCCGTAGCCGGTCAGCAGAGCCGCCAGTTCCGCCTGGGGGATGCGCGCCAGCAGGGTGGGATTGTTGATCTTGTAGCCGTTGAGATTGAGGATCGGCAGCACCGCGCCGTCCCGCGCCGGGTTGAGAAACTTGTTGATGTGCCAGGAGGTGGCGAGCGGCCCCGTCTCCGCCTCGCCGTCGCCCACCATCGCCGCGACGATGAGGTCCGGGTTGTCGAAAGCCGCGCCGCAGGCATGGGAGAGCACATAGCCCAGTTCGCCGCCTTCGTGGATCGACCCCGGCAGTTCCGGCGTGCAGTGGCTGCCGATGCCGCCGGGAAACGAGAACTGGCGGAACAGTTTAAGCAGCCCTTCCTCGTCCCGGCTCACGTCCGGGTAGATGTCCGTATAGGTGCCTTCGAGATAGACCGGCGCCAGCACGCCCGGGGCGCCGTGGCCCGGCCCGGCCATGAAAATCATGTCCAGATCGCCTTTGGCGATGACCCGGTTCAGGTGCGCGTAGGTGAAAGACAGCGCCGGGCTCGCGCCCCAGTGGCCGAGCAGCCGATGCTTGACGTGTTCGGCTTTCAGGGGCGCGCGCAGGAATACGTTGTCCCGCAGGTAAATCATCCCGAGGGCGAGGTAATTGCAG
>JBAWHH010000249.1:0-3507 GCA_049593715.1 Rhodocyclaceae bacterium | reverse complement strand
AAGGGCCGGACGGGACGACCCTCGCCCTGCCGCCGGGGGACATGACCTACGAACAGAAACTGGAACACGCCCGGCAGACAGCAAAGGACGATCCAAAGATGGTGGCGAACATAATCCTGGACTGGGTCAGCGGCAATGGCCAATGACGGCGTCGAGAAGAGCGCAATGCTCCTGCTCACCCTGGGCGAGGACGAGGCGGCGGGAGTGCTCAAGCACCTGGGGCCGCGCGAGGTGCAGAAGCTCGGCGCCGCCATGGCGCAGCTCAAGCGCGTTCCCCGCGACACGATCGAGGCGGTGATCGACGAGTTCAACGCCCGCACTTCGGAAGGCGCGTCAGTCAGCGTGGACGAGGACATGATCCGGTCCATGCTGACCAAGGCGCTGGGGGACGACCGCGCGGCGAACCTCATTTCCCGCATCCTGCAGGGCGGCGACACGGCGGGTATCGAAAGCCTGAAATGGATGGACCCGCCGACGGTGGCGGACCTGATCAAGAACGAACACCCGCAGATCATCGCCACGATCATGGTGCACCTGGAGTTCGACAACGCCGGCGAGATCCTCAAGTGCTTCACCGAACGGCTGCGCAACGACGTGATCCTGCGCATCGCCACGCTGGACGGCGTGCAGCCCACCGCATTGCACGAGTTGAACGAGGTGCTGAAGCGGGTCATGGCGGGTTCGACCAGCATCAAGAAAGCCGCCATGGGGGGGGTGCGCCACGCCGCGGAGATCCTCAACTTCGTCGGCTCGTCGGCGGAGACGCAGGTGCTGGACAACGTGCGCGAATTCGATCCAGAACTGGCCCAGAAGATTCTGGACGAGATGTTCGTCTTCGAGAACCTGCTGGAGGTGGACGACCGCGGCATCCAGTTACTGCTGCGGGAAGTGCAGTCCGAATCGCTGATCATCGCGCTCAAGGGAGCACCTGACGCCATGCGCGAGAAGGTGTTCAAGAACATGTCCCAGCGCGCCGCGGAAATGCTGCGCGAGGATCTGGAAGCAAAAGGCCCGGTTCGCCTGTCGGAAGTGGAAGCCGAACAGAAGGAGATTCTCAAAGTCGCGCGACGCCTGGCCGAGGAAGGACAGATATCCCTCGGCGGCGGCGGCGAAGACGCATTCGTATGACCGGCAGTCGCGCCCGGCCTACCTGAGCCATGGCCGCGGTCATCCCAAAAGAGAAACTCACCGCCTTCCAGCGCTGGGAACTGGGCAGCTTCGATCCCGTACCCCCGCCGCCTCTGGAGGCAGCGCCGGAGCCGGACCCAGCCCCGCCCCCCGTTGCCGAGCCGGAACCCGAACTGGCCTCCGAACCCATGCCGCACCTCAGTTTTCCCACCGTGGGGGAACTGGAGGCAATCCATCAGGAAGCTCACAAGGCCGGCTACGACGCCGGCTATGAAGAAGGAACTGCGCGCGCGCGCATGGAAGCGCTGCGACTGCATACGCTGGCGGAGAGCCTGGAGGAAGCGATGGGGCAACTGGACCAGCGCATCGCCGACGATCTGGTCTCGTTCTCCATGGAGTTGGCGCGCCGCATGGTATCCCAGGCGCTAAAAGTCCAGCCCGATCTGGTGGTGGCCACGGTGCGCGAAGCATTGCAGCAACTATTCCACGGCCACGCCACCGTCCATCTCCACCCGGAGGACGCAAGCCTGGTCAAGACCTTCTTGACCGAACAGGCGGGCCATGGTGGGCACCGGGTTTTCGAAGACGAGACCATTGCCCGGGGCGGCTGTCGCGTCGAAGCCGCCGGCAGCCAAGTGGATGCGACCATGGAAACGCGCTGGCGGCGCATTGCAGAGACCCTGGGACGCAACGACAACTGGTTCGGGCCCGATTCGCAATGAACGCGCACGTCGAGTCCTGGAGCAAGTTTCTCGGCGGCTGCCAGCGTGTTGCCGCGGCCACGACTCCGTTCCAGGTCAGCGGCCGGCTGACGCGCATCAACGGGCTGGTACTGGAAGCGACTGGCCTCAAACTGCCACTGGGCTGCGGTTGCCGGATTGCCGTGCCCGGCGGCAGCGCAGTGGAAGCGGAAGTGGTGGGATTCTCCGGCGACAAGCTGTTCATGATGCCCACCGACGATATCTACGGCCTTTCACCGGGGGCGCAGGTGTTTCCGCTCGAACCGGTCGCACTGCCCCCCCGCATCGGCGAACCCTTCGAGCCGCGCCGGCGCGCCACTGATCGCGCCAAGCACGTGCCGGTGGGCGATGCCCTGCTCGGCCGGGTGGTGGACGGTTCTGGCCGGCCCCTGGACGGCGCCGGCCCGCTCGGCAATACGCAGACACGGTCGCTCCACTCCCGCCCTTTCAACCCGCTGCAGCGCGCACCGATCGACCGCACGCTGGATGTAGGCGTGCGCGCGATCAACGCACTTCTGACGGTGGGGCGCGGCCAACGCCTGGGCCTGTTTGCCGGCTCCGGCGTCGGCAAGAGCGTGCTGTTGGGCATGATGGCGCGCTTCACCGACGCGGAAATCATCGTCGTCGGCCTGATCGGCGAACGCGGCCGGGAAGTGAAGGAATTCATCGAGCACATCCTCGGCCCGGAGAGCCGCCAGCGCGCGGTGGTGGTGGCAGCGCCGGCGGACACCAGCCCGCTGATGCGCCTCCAAGGCACGGCCTACGCGGCAGCCATCGCCGAACACTTTCGGGACCAGGGCCGCCACGTCCTGTTGCTGATGGATTCGTTGACCCGCTATGCCATGGCCCAGCGCGAGATCGCGCTGGCCATCGGCGAGCCGCCGGTGACCCGCGGCTATCCGCCGTCGGTGTTCGCCCGCCTGCCCCAACTGGTGGAACGCGCCGGCAACGGGACGGAAGGCGGCGGATCGATCACCGCGTTCTACACCGTCCTGGCGGAAGGCGACGACCAGCAGGATCCGATTGCGGATTCGGCCCGCGCCATCCTCGACGGCCACATCGTGCTCACGCGCAATCTGGCCGACCAAGGCCACTACCCGGCAATCGACATCGAGATGTCCATCTCCCGCGCCATGACCAGTCTCATCAAACCATCCCATTTCGATCTGGTGCGGCGCTTCAAGATGCTCTACTCGCGTTACCAGCGTTCCCGCGATCTCATTGCCGTCGGTGCTTACGCGCCGGGCTCGGACCCGCTGCTGGATCAGGCTGTGGCGATCTACCCCCGGTTCGAGGCTTTCCTGCAGCAGAACATGAACGAGCGGCAGGATTTCCATGAAGCCGTGGTCAAGCTCCACGCCTTGTTCGATCAATCGCCTTAGTGCCCGCGCGACGGCGGCCATAGCTGAGGCGGAATCTCCCGCTGCAGTCAGGAACGGCATCTCGACGCAGCAGCAGCAGCAGCAGCAGCAGCAAGAAGCTTAAACAACAATGGACAACGACTTCAAACTTCAGACCCTGCTAGATCTTTCCCACGCCCGGATGGACGACGCGGCCCGCCAACTGGGCCAGCTGCTGGCCAGCGAGCAGGAAGGCGCCAAGAAACTTGCGCTGCTCGAAGAGTACCGCGATGAATACC
>JBAWHH010000248.1:0-6098 GCA_049593715.1 Rhodocyclaceae bacterium | reverse complement strand
ATCCCGTTCTGAAGGGCAAGGTGTGCAGTCGGCCGGGCAGCCACCCTTACAACCTTTCCCTCATGGCCAGCCTGATCGCCCATCTCGGCGAGAACCGGGCCGAGGAATGGGCGCGCGGCGTGGTCGCCAATTTCGCCCGCACGCCCAAGGGCGGCGACACGGACCAGATCCGCGCCGTGGCGGCCGGTGAATGCGGCGTGGCGGTTTCAAATACTTATTATCTGGTGCGGCTGTTGCGCTCGGACAAGCCGGAGGACCGCAAGGCGATGGAGAAAATCGGCATCGCCTGGCCCAACCAGAAAACCTTCGGGGCGCACGTCAATGTCTCCGGCGGCGGCATGCTGAAGACCGCGCCCCACAAGGAAGCGGCGGTGAAGTTCCTGGAGTATCTCGCTTCGGATCAGGCGCAGAACTACTTCGCCAACGGCAACAACGAGTGGCCGGTGGTGGCGTCCGTCAAGATCGACAACCCGGCGTTGGACGGGCTGGGCAAGTTCAAGGCGGACAACCTGGACATCGCTGTACTGGCGAAGAATTCGGCCGCGGCACAGCGCATCTACGACCGCGCCGGTTGGCGCTGAGTTTGCTACCGCCCGAGCCCTAGCGGGCCGCGTGGTCCCCGCCGCGCGCCGATTGGCGCGCGAGCAGGGCGATGGGCAGCAATCCCACTGCCACGATGGCGAGTGCGGCGGAGGACGCCTCCGCCAGCCGTTCGTCGGCGGCCAGGGTGTAGGTCTGGGTGGCGAGGGTGTCGAAGTTGAAGGGCCGCATCACCAGGGTCGCTGGCAATTCTTTCATCACGTCGACGAATACCAGCAGCGCAGCCGACAGCACGCTGCCGCGCAGCAGCGGCAGATGCACCCGCCACAGGGTTTCGCCCTGGGCGCAGCCGAGACTGCGGGCAGCGTAATCCATGCTGGGCGTGATGCGCGTGAGTCCCGATTCCACCGTCTGCAACGCGATCGAAAGAAAGCGGGCAAGGTACGCATACACCAGTGCCGCGATGCCGCCGGTGAGGATCAGGCCCGGATGATTGCCGGTCATCGTCTGCCACAGCCCGGCGAGCCAGTGATCGAGGCGGGTGACCGGAATCAGCACCCCCACCGCGATGACCGAACCGGGCACCGCGTAGCCCAGCCCCACCAGCCGGTTGGCGAGCTTCGGCCACGGGCTGCGGACACCTCGGGCGGCATAGGCAAGAAATACAGCGAGGATCGCGGCACACAGGGCGGCAATGCTTGCCAGAAAAAAACTGTTGCGCGCCAGCCGCCAGTAGCGCGCGCCCATGTCGCTTTCGCCATCCCCCAGGGACAAATCCAGCAGCAGGAATGCCGGCAGCAGGAAACCGAACACGAGGGGCAACACACAGCCGGCGCTGGCGAGGAATGCGCGCATGCCGCGCAAACGCTGCGGCGCATGGCGCCGCCGCACGGAACCGTCGTGGTAACGGGCACGGCCGCGGCTGAGGCGTTCGAGCGCCAGCAGCAAAATCACGAAACCGAGCAGGCAAGCCGCGAGTTGCGCCGCCGCGACGCGATCTCCGAGGGAAAACCACGCCCGGTAGATGCCAGTGGTGAAGGTCGGCACGGCAAAATAGGCGACGGTGCCGTAATCCGCCAGGGTTTCCATGAGCGCCAGGGCAACGCCGGCAACGATGGCGGGCCGGGCCAGGGGCAGGGAAACTTTCCAGAACGCCTGTGCCGGTCCGAGTCCGAGCACGCGCGCCGCTTCGAGCAAACCGGCGGCGCGTTCGCGGAAGGCGTTGCGCGCCAGGAGGTAAACGTAGGGGTAGAGCACGCAGACGAACATGGCGATGGCCCCCGGCAGGCTGCGCACGTCGGGAAACCAGTAGTCGTCGCGGGTCCAGCCGAAAGCCTCGCGCAGGCCGGTTTGTACCGGCCCAACGAATTGAAGAAAATCAGTGTAGGTGTAAGCGATGACGTAGGCCGGCATGGCCAGAGGCAGCAGCAGGGTCCACTCGAACAGGCGCCTGCCGGGAAAATCGTGCATGGCCACCAGCCACGCCGCACCAGTGCCGAGCGCGGCGACGCCGATGCCGACGCCAAGGCAGAGCCAAAGCGAATTCAGCCCATACTCCGGAAGAACGGTGGAAGCGAGATGAAGCCAGGTATCGCCAGTGCCCCCGGCAAACAAATTGACCGCGACGGAAAGAACCGGCAGGGCGACCAGCAGGGCGATAATCGGAGAGATGCGATGCACGATGGCACAATTGTAATGGACGAAGGCGCCCGCTCCCCCGCCCTGCCCCTGCTCGAGTTCTGCCGGGTCAGCCACGCCTACGCTTCGCACACCGTGGTGCGCGACTTGTCCTTCGCCCTCGCCCCCGGGGAGTTGTGTTGCCTGCTCGGCGCTTCGGGCTGCGGCAAGACGACAGTGCTGCGCCTGATCGCCGGCTTCGAGCGGCCAAGGGCGGGAGAAGTGCGCCTGCGCGGCGAAACCGTCGCTTCGGCAACGCAGCACCTGCCGGCGGAACGGCGGCACGTCGGCATGGTGTTCCAGGACTACGCGCTATTCCCCCACCTCACAGTGGCCGAGAACGTCGCTTTCGGTCTGCGCGGCAAGGGCAAACCGGAAGCGCGGACGACTGCCAATGAACTGCTGGAACTCGTCGGTCTCCCCGGCCTGGGCCGGCGCTATCCCCACGAATTGTCCGGCGGCCAGCAACAGCGTGTGGCGCTGGCCAGGGCCCTGGCGCCCCGCCCGCACCTGCTGCTACTGGACGAGCCCTTCTCGAACCTCGACGTGGAATTGCGCGAGCGGCTGTCCCTGGAAGTGCGCGAGATCCTCAAGGCGACCGGCACCGCGGCGGTACTCGTCACCCACGATCAGCACGAAGCGTTCGCCATGGCCGACATGGTGGGCATCATGCACGAAGGGCGCATCGAGCAGTGGGCCACTCCCTACGATCTCTACCACCGCCCAGCCAACCCTTACGTCGCGGACTTCGTCGGTCAGGGCGTGTTCGTCACCGGCACGGTGGTGGACCCCGGAACAGTGGAAGTCGAGCTAGGGCGTTTGCGCAGCGACCTGCCGATCGAATGCGGCCCCAGTTGCGGTGCTTGCAGCAAGGATTGCCGGCTGAACGTGCTGCTGCGCCCGGACGATATCGTCCACGACGACGACTCCGACATCCGCGCCGAAGTCGTCGCCAAGGCTTTCCGCGGCGCCGAGTTTCTCTACACCCTCAGACTCGCATCGGGGGCGACAGTCCTTTCGCTCGTGCCTTCCCACCACAATCACGCCCTCGGCGAGCGAATCGGCATCCGCCTCGATGTGAGCCACGTGGTGACGTTCCAGGAGCGCTTGCCGACGAACGCCGTTCGAAGCGTTTGAGTTCGGGAATCAGGTTTCCGCCGACCAAAGACCGGGCCCGCCCCCGATTCCCCTGCCCCCGTCAGCCGCCACGTTAGCCCAAAAGGCCAATTTCGCCTGAAGCGGCTGTTGCGGTAAGGTCAGCCGCGCCTTCGCCGTAATCTTGGCAGATGGGTTCTACGGCAGTCCCTCTTTCCATGCGCGCCTCTCCCCTTCACCCCGCCTTGCCCCCGCAGCCCACTGGCGTCGCCGAGACGGCAGCCAACAGCACCGACAAAACAACCGGCAATGGCCCCGCCGCCGGCCGCGGGCTCGTCTGGACCATAGCCTCCTTCGCCGTATTCATGATCGCCGTGCTGTGGGGCGCGGCCATCTACAAGATCGAGGTCGAGCGCAATCTGGAGATCGAGGCGATCAACCGGGAGAACTCCAACCTCACCCGGGCGTTCGAAGAACATACAACCCGGACCTTGAAGAGCGTCGATCAGGCGGTACTGTTTCTGAAATTCCAGTACGAGAAGGTCGGCACATCCCTCGATATTGCGAATTACGTGCGCGAAGGGATGATCATCAGCCAGATCTTCAACCAGCTCGGCGTCATCGACGAAAACGGCAACTACATCCTCAGCAACCTGCCGGATTTCAAGAAAGTCTATCTCGGTGATCGCGAGCACTTCAGGGTGCATGTCGAGAAAGACTCGCGGGAGCTTTTTGCCAGCAAACCCGTTCTCGGCCGCGCCTCGGGGAAATGGTCGATCCAGCTCACCCGGCGCATCAACAAGCCGGACGGCTCCTTCGGCGGGGTGGTGGTAGTGTCGCTGGATCCCCAGTACTTCTCCAGTTTCTACAGCGACGTGGATCTGGGTAAAAGGGGCTTGGTTTCGCTGATCGGCCTTGACGGCGTGATCCGGGCGCGGCGGTCGGGGGAGAACCGGGCCGTAGGCCAGGACGTCACCGACGGGCCACTATTCCGGGAACTGGAGAATAGACCACAGGGAAGCACCGTATTCGAGAGCCAAATCGATCATGTGAAGCGGTTTACAAGCTACCGCGTGCTAAGGGATTATCCCTTCGCAGTCCTGGTCGGTGTTGCGCAGGATGAGGCCCTGGAGAAGTTCCGAACAAGGCAGTGGCAGTACTACGCCTTCGCAATCGTGATAACTGCTTCGATTGCGGCGTTTTCCGGCTTGATGATCGCTCTCGTACTCCGGCTGGAAGGTGTTGCAGGACGGCTGCGAGCAAGCCGGATCAAGGCGGAATCAGCCAATCGAATGAAATCTGAGTTCCTGGCCAGCATGTCCCACGAACTGCGCACGCCGCTGAACGGCATCCTCGGCTATGCGGAGTTCCTGCGCGACGACACGACACAGCCCGAACACAAGGAGTCGGCGAGCATCATCTTGGCCAGCGGCCAGCACCTGCTTGAAGTGGTGAATTCGATCCTCGATCTGGCCAAGATCGAGGCGGGCCGCATGGAACTGTCCATTGAGGACGAAGCTCTGAGACCCCTGCTGGAAGGCGTCGCCACGTTGCATCGAACCATTGCGGCACAAAAAAACCTGATCCTGGACCTGACGACCGACCCGAACCTGCCGGAGACTATCCGCTGCGACCGCACCCGGCTCGTCCAGATCCTGAACAACCTGGTGCACAACGCCGTCAAATTCACCGATGCCGGACGGGTAGAAATTGTCGTCGCGCCGGAAGGTGAGTTGTTGCGCTTCGAGGTCCGCGACAGCGGCTGCGGCATCGATCCCAAGGACCAGGCCGGAATCTTCGAGCGTTTCCAGCAGGCCGACCGCTTCATCACGCGACGCCATTGCGGCACCGGGCTCGGCCTCGCGCTGGCCAAAGAACTGGTGGAAATGATGGGGGGCGACATCGGCATCGAATCCACGCCCGGTGTGGGAACCAAGGTATTCTTCCGCTTGCCGAAAGAAGTCAGATCGCCGGCGCAATCCTCCCCATGAATATCCTTGTCGTCGACGACGTGAGATCCAACCGGCTGTTGCCGGTGTTCATCCTGCGCAAGCTCGGCTGGGCAGTGGCGGAAGCTGCCGACGGCGACGAAGCGATCGCGCTCCTATCCGCGAACAGCTACGACTGCGTGCTTCTGGATATCAGCATGCCCGGCATCTCCGGGGAAGAAGTCTGCCGACTCATCCGCGGAGATGCCAAGTTCAACGGCGTCCGCCTGATTGCCTACACCGCCCATGCCCTGACCGAGGAGAAGGAACGGATCAGGGAGGCGGGGTTCGACGAAGTCCTGATCAAACCCATCACCCGCGAAACCCTCCTGGCCGCAATCGGCAAGTGACCGGCGCCGAACCGGATGTCCCAACAGACTTTTGGGATAGGGTCGGCGGCCCGGTCGATCAAGTTCCGCGGAGCATCCTTCGGGCCGCGCTACCGGACCAGCGAAATCGCCAGCTTGTCGGACAAGTTCCTACATCTTTTATGGAAAACGTCCGATTCCGCGCCCATCGAGCCGTGCGTAGCATCGAAGTCCTGAACCCTTCCCTGTTGCAAATGTAGGAGCTTTAAGGCCGGCAGAAACTTCGCCGGCCTTTCTTTATTTGCGGCTCGCGGAGCCTCGGCGGACGTACAGATCCGCTCCCGTCTTCTGCCCGTGCATGGCGTTGCTTCTAAGTGCAACCCTGGCAAACTCGCGTATCGCTCATGTCCCCCCTCGCGGACGGGACCGGCTTCCGCCAAAATAGCCGGTCTTCAAGCGTTTGCCGGGAGCCTGCCATGCATTTCAAAAC
>JBAWHH010000247.1:0-2050 GCA_049593715.1 Rhodocyclaceae bacterium | reverse complement strand
GCTCCTGACTCGCCGCGGTGATCTCCTGCACCAGATCGGCCGTCTTCTTGATCGAGGGCACGATCTCGTCGAGCAGCTTGCCCGCCTTCTCCGCCAACTCCACGCTGGAGCCGGCCACCTCGCCGATTTCCCGGGCGGCTACTTGGCTGCGCTCGGCCAGCTTGCGCACTTCGGCCGCCACCACGGCGAAGCCCTTGCC
Source organism: Rhodocyclaceae bacterium (assembly GCA_049593715.1). Taxonomy (GTDB): domain Bacteria; phylum Pseudomonadota; class Gammaproteobacteria; order Burkholderiales; family Rhodocyclaceae; genus JBAWHH01. The sequence goes on along the minus strand of JBAWHH010000247.1, from coordinate 1,851 downwards.
GTGTTCCCCGGCGCGGGCCGCCTCGATGGCGGCGTTCAAGGCCAGCAGATTGGTCTGATAGGCGATGTCGTCGATGATGCCGATTTTCTGGGCGATGCTCTTCATGGCATGGGCGGTCTCGGAGACCGCCTGGCCGCCGTGTTCGGCATCGCGGGCGGCATTGCTCGCCATGCCGTCGGTGACTTTGGCGTTCTCGGTGTTCTGGGCGATGGAGGCGCCCATCTGCTCGATTGCCGCGCTGGTCTCTTCGACGCTGGCAGCTTGCTCGCTCGCGCCCTGGCTCAGGCTCTGGGCGGTGGCGCTGACTTGTTCGCTGGCGCTGGTCAGAGAACTTGCCGCAGTGCGCACTTCGAAAATGGTTGCCGACAGCTTCTCAATCATGTTGCCCATCGCGAGGAGCAGGCGGCCGGTTTCGTCCCGAGAGTTCGCGGAAATGGATACCGTGAGATCGCCTTCGGCGAGGCGGTCAGCCGCCGCCGCCGCCCGGGCAATGGGGCGGGCAACCCAATAGCGCATGGCGAAGTAGCAGAACGCGGTGACCGACGCGATCAACAGGACAATCCCCATGGCGATCCAGGCCCGGGTGCGGTTGACGCCGCTGGTGAATTCATCCAGCGTCACGCCGGACGCAATAATCCAGCCCCAGGGTGCGAAATAGTCGTATGCGACGATCTTTTCCCGCGGGGCAGGATCGCTCGGGTTCTGCCACCAGTAACTCACCAGCCCCTCCCGCTTGGCGAGCATCTCCTTGGCAAACTCCTTGCCGTAGGCGTCTTTGACTGCGCTGAGGTTTTGTCCCAGCTTGGCCGGGTGAATGACCAGCGTGCCCGCGTTGGGGCCGGGATTGGCGTCCAGGGCGTAGATGTAGCCGGTTTGGCCCAGCTTGATGGTGTTCAGCCTTTCCCGCAGCGGCCGCAACACCTCCGTGGCATCATGCCCCACGAAGAGGATGGCGACGACCGCGCCGCCAGGATCCTTCACTGGCACATACTTGGTGAAGTAACTGCGGCCGAAGAGTTCTGCCAGACCGAGGTAGCTCTCCCCTTTCGATAGCGCTTCATACGCCGGGTGGCTCTTGCCGAGCGTCGTGCCGACGGCTCGGCTGCCGTCAGGTTTCTTCAGGGACGTGGTCACACGGACAAAATCGTCGCCTTTGCGCGCGAATACCGTGGCGACACCTCCGGTCATGGAAGTGAAGCGATCCACCGTTTCGAAGTTCAAGTTCAGCACGCGATCGCCGGATTTGAGGACTGGCGTAGCGACTTCCCCGATCTGCACCGTCTCCTTGTCCGACCACTGGATCCCGCCGGGAAACTGGCCGGCGAAGCCGCGCGACAGTTGCTCCGTAGCATTGGCCTCGGCGGCGTTGAAGCTTTCCAGCACTTGGCGGGCCAGCTTGTTGGTTTCCTGCAGTTGCGCCGTACTCTTGGTCTCGATTTCTTTGCCGATGAACTGAAGCAGCGCCACACCGGCTACCCCAAGCAGCAGCGCAATGACCAGGCTCTGCAATGCAGAAACCTTGATCGCGATGGACAGATCCCTGAACTTCATGTCTTCCCTCCCCCTTTATCGCTATGGTTCTACGCTTGGGTTGTTCTGCCGCAGCAGCTTACTGCTGCGGCCCCAGCGGTTCGATCTGCGCGGCCTGCACGGACAATTCCTCCAGGCAAAGCACCTGTTCGGCGTTGAGCACGATGACGAACTTGCCGTCGAGTTTCCCCATACCGGCGATGAAATCGGTGCGCAGTTGGGTGCCGAAAGTGGGCGGGGGTTCGATGTCGGCGGGCGGGATCTCCATCACCTCATTGACGGCATCGACGATGATGCCCACATCGTGGTGTTCGCCCTCCT
>JBAWHH010000246.1:0-3027 GCA_049593715.1 Rhodocyclaceae bacterium | reverse complement strand
CGCCGAGGTTGCCTTCTTCCACATGTTTCATGCAGCTCACGACATAGCTCGGGTCGCCGCCCAGTTGCTTGAGCACCGAGCGGGTGAGAAGAAAAGCAATGATCGAGGCTAGCGCGACGGCAATGGCGCCGAAGATCATCATCATGCGTTCAGCAGAGTTGGCCGAATCAGCCGCTTCTTTGCCGACCTCGGCCATCCTCTGCGTTTCATAGTCGATAAACTGGCTGATGGCCGCCAGATATTTATCTTGGGCCGCCCGCATCGGGCCCATGAGCGACGCCTTGGCTTCGTTGCGCTTGCCCGCTATCAGCAGGGAAGTAAATTCATCCTGCTGAGCCCGATAAATGGTGCGGGCATCCATCGTAGCTTTTAGCTGTGCTTTTCCTTTTTCCGACTGGATCGTCTTTTCAAGCTTCTCTAGGCGGGCAACGATGACCTTTCGTGGCTCATCCAGTCGCGCGATTTCCTTTTTTGCGTCCTCGACGGTGTCCGCCAGCATGGCGTCCCGCATCATTCGGGCGATCCCATTGACCTGATCGACGATGTCGTTGGTTTCGACCACCTTGGGGAAATGGTTGTTGACCACCGAATCCACGTCGTCATTTAGCTGCTTGATGGAGATAAAACCCAGCGCGGCGACGATCACCGCCAGCAGCGTGACCACGAAGAAGCCGCCGGCGAGGCGCAGCGACAAGGGCATTTTGTTGAACATGGATGACTCCTGTGGGTTTCTGGTGACGCTTGTGATTCGGGGAACGGCCGGGCCGTTGGGCCGCGCCTAAACGACCGGCTCGGCGACAAGCTGCGGCGAGGGGGGCGGCAGACTGCGCTGGGCGTGGGCCTCGTTGGCTCTGGCCAGTTGGAGCAATCCGGCCACATCGAGGATGAGGGCGACCTCGCCGGTGCCCAGGATGGTCGAACCGGCCACGCCCTTGATACTGGCGAAGAGCTTCGAGAGCGGCTTGATCACCGTCTGGAATTCCCCCATCAGGCGGTCCACCACCAGGCCGGCGCGCTTGCCGGCGTACTCCACCACCACGATGTTCTCCCGTTCCGGCGCCGGGCTGTCGGCCTCGAACAACTCGCGCAGGCGCAGGAACGGCAGCACCTCGCCGCGCAGATTGATGAAACTGCGCCCATGGGTCGCCGCGCGGGCATCGGCGGGCAACTCCACGCACTCGAACACCATCTCCAGGGGCACCACGTAAGAGGCCTGATCCACCTCCACCAGGAAACCGTCGATGATCGCCAGGGTGAGCGGCAGGCGCAGCCGTATCGTCGTACCCACGCCTTCGCGGCTGGCGATCTCCACCGTGCCGCGCAGCGCCTCGATATTGCGCTTGACCACATCCATGCCGACCCCGCGCCCGGACAGATTGGACACCTGCTCGGCGGTGGAAAAACCCGGCTCCAGGATCAGCTTGTAGGCTTCCGCATCGCTGAGCGAATGCCCCGGGGCGATCAGCCCCTTCTCCTCGGCCTTGCGCACAATGCGCTCGCGGCTGAGGCCCCCGCCGTCATCGCCCACCTCGATCACGATGCTGCCCGAATCGTGGTAAGCGTTCAGGCGCACCGTGCCCTTGGCCGGCTTGCCGCGCTCGGTGCGCAGGGCCGCCGCTTCGATGCCGTGATCCATGGCGTTGCGCACCAGGTGGATCAGCGGATCGCCGATGCGCTCCACCATGGATTTATCCAACTCCGTGTCGGCGCCGCTGATCTGCAGCTCGATCTCCTTGCCCAGCTCCTTGGCTACATCGCGCACGATGCGCGGGAAGCGCCCGAAGGTCTCGCCGATCTGCACCATGCGCAATCGCAGCGCCGCATCGCGGATGTCTTCGACCAACTGCGCCACCCGTGCCGTAGCCTCCAGCATCGCCGTATCGGCGCGGCTCTGGGCCAAGGTGGTGGCGCTCGCCCCGGCGATCACCAGCTCGCCCACCAGGTCGATGACCCGGTCGAGCTTGTCGGCGTGCACCTTGACCAGCTTGGTTTCCGCCTGGCGCCGCTCCTCGATCTGCTTTTGCTTCTCCAGCGCTGCGCTGACCACCGGCTGGGGGGCAAGCTGCTTTTCCACCAGGATGTCGCCGAGCAGGCGGTGATCGTCTTCGCCGGCGGCGGGGGAGCGATTCTGCTCGGCCAGCGCCTGGGTCAGTTCGTGGGGGGTCAGCGCCCCGCCCTTGACGAGGATTTCGCCCAGGCGCATCGAATCTTCGGGCAGATCCTGGATCAGCCGGGCGTATTCGGAGAGCTGGCTGCGCGGGGGCAGGATGCGCAGCTCGCAGTCTTCGCGCACGAAATCGAACGCCCCTTCGATGGCGAGCTTGTCGCGCGCGGATTTCAGATCGATCTCGAAGCCGAGATAGCACGATTCGGCATCCATGTCCTGGGCGCGCGGCAGGGCGTCCACCAGGGTCTCCAGGTGCACGATCTGGCCCAGCTCGCCCAGATAGACGATGAAGGACATGGGGTCCATGCCGTTGCGAAAGACGTTGCGCCCGAAGCGCAGCGAGATGTGCCAGGTGTCGGAGGCCACCTGGGGGCCGTCCAGTGTCTCTACTGTGGCCTCTGCGGCCACCACCGCTGCGCCCGGGGCGCTGGCGCCAGCCGGCGCCTGGACAATGGCGCGCAGGCGCGCGAGCAGGGCTTCGCCCACGGCGGCGGCGGCGGGGGAGGGCTGGCCGCGCTGTTCGGCCACCTGGGTGACCAGGGTGTCGATGTGGTCGCGGCATTCGAGCAGCACGGCGAGCAGGTCGCCTTCGAGGCGCAGGGTGCCGTCGCGCACCTGGTCGAAGGCGTTCTCGACGAGGTGGGTGAAGGCGACGATGGCGTCGAAGCCAAAGAGCCCGGCCGAGCCTTTGACGGTATGCACGGCGCGGAACATGGCGTTGATGCCATCGGCGTCGGCAGCGCCCTGTTCGGCCTGCAGCAGCAGGTCTTCGAGGGTTTGCAGCAGGTCGCGGCTCTCCGCGATGTAGGTCTGGCAGGCGGCGTCGAGTTCCATGGTGGCAGCAGGATCAGGGTTGGGCA
>JBAWHH010000245.1:0-2930 GCA_049593715.1 Rhodocyclaceae bacterium | reverse complement strand
GACTCGGCGGGGCCTTGCGCAGCCAGTGGGACGGACGCGCACACTGGGCTTGCAGTCAGCTCTCCTGCCGCCTGGACTTGCTGCCGCAAAGCGGCGAGCGCCTCCTCCAGGTGCTGGATTCTTTCCGCCAGCGCTCGTTCTGCTGCCACCTGGTTTTCCAGAGCAGCTAGGAGCTTGGCTTCCTGGCGCTGCCACGCCCGTTCGGCGCTGCTACTTTCCCGCGATGCGGATGTGCCCAGGTCCGACGTGGCTCGGCGCTTTGCGCCTTCCTGGCCGACACCCTGGTCGACGCTCCGCCCGTCGACGGGCTCGGCGGCTCGCGTTGGGCGAGAGAGCTTGTGTTTGGCCGCTCCCCCTCGATGCGGTTTGCGCACCGCAGTCCCCGCAGTCTCTTGCGTCCGGACCATGTCGGGTTCTTCGCCCGGGGGCTCGGTTTCGTACGTCGGCGACATGCGAACAACGGGAATCTCGCCAGTGTCAGGCGGCGACAGCAGCAACGTGTAATCGCGGGCAATTTCGGTCCCACAGCCCGCGGCCAGTCTTACCATCAGGATGGGATCGTAGACGGCATGGCCCGTGGTGATGTGTATCCGCGCCCCGGTCTTGCGCCGTTCGAGGCGCAGTGCCGCCTGCGACAGCCAAGGCGGCTCATCGGCGCCCGAGTTGCCCGACGCGAGTCCGATGCAGGCGCCGTCTGCGCCCTGGATTCCGCTCACGGGAACAAAGGCGCGCAGGGGCTCGCCGAGGCGCGAAGTGACAGTGATTTCCCCCAGCCCCAAGGCCAGGGCGGCCGGAGCAATCAATGCCGCGAGCGCCGCCACCGCCAGGGTGACGAGTCTTCCTGTAAGCAAGGCGGCGACAGCATCGCCAAGGGTCCATTCGCAGAAACGGCTATGCATAGGTTGGCGGCCCATTCTTGGGGCTGGCCGGCGCGGATAGGGAAATGGCACCCATGTTAGATGAGGGGCCCGCCGCGGCCCGCGACATGTGCAACAGTTGGGCCAATGATCGGTTCGTTGCCCCGGACGCCAATAGCGCCGTTGTCCCCGAAACGGCGAACTTTTTGCACCGAAGTCGCAGAAGATGCCGCTTGCCTGAGGTTCGGGCGCAAACGGGCCGAGCGCATGGCTTGCGGTACGCGCCCATCCTTACTTCGCCCACGTAGGCCAGGCCAGCATGTCGTACCCGCCATCTCCGTGGTAGGACGGCCAGGAATTCGTGTCACGGTACTGCTTCAGGCGTGTCAGGGCATCGCGCATCCCTGAAGTAGTCGGGGCGGATCTTCAGGAACACTCCGCCTTCTTCGTCCTGCCAAACGATGGTGTGCTCCTTCAGTCCGCCGCGCAGCAGCGTCGAGGCCGAGGTGTGCCGGGCCACACGCGCCGCCGGACCGTCCAGGATCTCGGCCTGTTCGGCGGTGAGGAGCTGCTTGCCCGCGTTCGCCGCCTCGGACGCATTCCATTCCATGGGCCGCTTTCAGGAGGTGGAGACGCAAGAGCGGTCGGCGTGGTAATCCTCGTTGGCGATGTCGGAGCGAACCCGGTGCCCGCCGGCAAAGAGGGCAATTAGCGAAACGGGAGGCGCCTGCGGCGGCGAGTGAGGGGCGCAGCGGACGCTTTACGCTTTGCCCCTTTAGGCAGGATGTTTGGTTGAACCGGCCCGACGCCCACAGCGGCCGCCGGGAAGGATCGCGGCGTCCCAGCAACGGAAAGCGGCGTGTCGCCAGGCAATGAAACGGGTAGCGGCGGAAGCGCACCCCTCCTGCCGCCAGGCAAGGGCAGGGCGTTTGCGATGACCGGGGCGGCGGGGCAGGGGGGGAGCGCGGAACGAGGAGACAATGGCATGGGCAAGACTCCAGTGGGTCTGGCGTGATCATCCCAAACCCCGGCTGGCGATTCTGAAAAAGTTTATGCCGAGTCGGACCGGGCCCCTTCTGCGGGCCCAACGCTGGATGCGCCGGCGTGTGCGGGTGCCTGCTTATGCCATCCTGTAATGCCTGGGGGCCTTCAACTCGGGTCTGGCGCGCCGAGACTTCACTGCCCGATGACGATCCTGATGGTTTCGTCCAGCCACCCGCGCTTCACGGGTCGTCGCGAAATAACGCCGGCAAGTTGCGGGCGCCATGGAGAATACGAACGATCAAGACCGTCTCGTCCCCAGGGCGAAACACGATGAGATAGGGACCGTGGGTGCAGGTCCGCACGCCGTCTGCCAGTTCCGGCCGCGCCGGGTAGGCGAAGGGCGCCCTGGCGATGCGATCGCAGTGTGCCCGCAACGCGGAAATGAAGGCCAGTGCGCGTTGGGGGCTGTCCCCGGCGATATAGTCACCGATCTCCTCCAAGTCCCGTTCAGCCTGGACGGAGAGGACAACGCGCGTCACTTGCTGCGATGCGCCGCAGATTGGGCGGCGTACTTGCGCTCCAGGCGGTCGAAAACTTGCTCGGCAGGCAGGCCCTCACCGCTATCGAGCCCCTTTTTGACTTCGGACCGTAGCGCCTCAAGGGCAGCGGCACGACGCTGCTCCTCTTCTTCCAGCAGGCGCAAGGCATCACGCACGACGTCACTGGCGCTCGCGTAGCGCCCACCCTCAACTTGGCGTTTGATGAATTGTTCGAAATGATCCCCAAGCACGTAGCTGGCAGGCATCGCGTGGATTCCGAAATTTAACCGGGACAGGTTATCAAACGCCGATAGCGTGGGCAATGGTGCCCAAGTGGCAGAAATCACCGGCCCCGGAGCCGGGGGCTGCCACTGACGGCAAGGCCAGGATGTCGCGTCCTGGAGGGGGCAGGGTCACAACAGCGAGGTTATTGTACGGGGTCGCGAACCGACAGGTGTCCCATTCGAGGTGCCCTGCCGCTCGCGTACACTTGACGAACTCTCCCGCGCTGGGCGGACGAGTGCTCCCCCAACTGCGCGTACTTGTTTTC
>JBAWHH010000244.1:0-2030 GCA_049593715.1 Rhodocyclaceae bacterium | reverse complement strand
CCCGCCGCCCGCAGCGCCACCATCTGCAGCACCGTGCCCGCCCGGCGGGGATGCTGCAACGGCTGCCGGCTGACCACCGAGATGATCCCGATGGGCTCGCCCTGCGCACTCCAGAGGGTGGCACCGACGTAGCTCTCAGCTTGGGCGGTCTTCAGCACCTCGTCGTCGGGGAAGATCTGGCGCGCGTCCCGGGCCAGCCAGTACACCGGCTTCCCCACCGCCTCACGGCACGCGCTGCAGGCGTTAAGCGCCAGCGAACAAAACCCGCCAGGACGCGCTTCCCCGCGGCCGTAAAGCGCCAGGGCGTGGGCGGTGGGCTCGCCCTTGTCCAGCCGGCCGATACAGACATAGTCGGCAGGCAATACCCGCGCGAGCAGCTTTGCCAGATCGTCGAAAAAGTCACCGTCGGCCCCTGTGCCGCGATGCTGTCCGAGAAAGGCCAGCACCTCCCCCGTCTGTTTGCGCTCGCTGATGTCGGTGATGAAGGAGTAGTAAAAATCCGCATTGCCCTGGGCGTCGCGCTCCAGGTGCACCAGCGCTTCAATGGGAACCCGGGAGCCGTCCTTGCGGCGGTATTCCTTCTCGTAGCGCACCGGCTCGCCGGAGCGATGCAGTTCGGCGAGCTTTTCCTGCTCGATGGTGCGCCATTCCGCCGGGGTGATGTCTTCAGGCCACCGCAGATCGGCCAACTCGGCGGCGCTGTACCCCGTGAGCGCTTCGAAGGCGTGGTTGCAGCGTCCGAGGCGTCCGTCAGGGTAGCCGATGGCGAAGGGCTGTGCGGAACGCTCCAGGATGTGTGCCAAGGTGAGCATCTCCTGGCGCACCTCGCCCACCGCCCGTTCCTGCTCGTACACCGCGACTTTGCGGCGATTCTGCTTGTAGAGGTGGGCGACGACGCAGATCAAGACCCCCAATGCGTCGAAGAGCAGTAGGGACACCCGATCGGACAGCGAATCGACCTGAAATTGCCCGTAAGGCGCCATGACCCAGTAGGCCACGGCCACATGGGCCAGGAGCGTGCTCAACAGACCCGGCAGCAGCCCGCCGAGCAGCGCCACCACGGTGACGGCCGGGTAGAACGTGATGAAGGTGGGCAGGAAGAGCCCCGGACCGCTCTCGGCCCCGAGCCGGAAGACCAGCGCTGCCGCCACCGCCGCGCAGGCCAGCCCATAGCGCCCCAGCAACTGGCGCGGCGAACGCTCGTCTTCGCCCGCCAGCACGACGGCCTGCGCCCAGGCGGGACGCATCGCGGCCAGTGACGGCGGTGTGCCGATCGAAGCAAACGCGGCGAGCAGCATGTACACGCCGCTGAGATAGCCCGCGGCCCGGCCGGCCCAGTCGAGCGGGCTATCGCGCAGCGACACGCCCGCCAAGCCGATCAGACCGACCGCCAGGAGCAGCAGCGCGAAGGCGTACCAGCGCAGAAACGGTGATGGCGCTTCTCGATGAGCCAGCCAAAGCAGACCCGCTGCCAGGCCAAACACGATGGCAGCGACCGCGATCACGAGGAAGTGCGTCGCGGTACCACCGGACCCCGGCACGAAGAAAACCGGCAGCCAGCCAAGCCGGGCCGGCAGGGCGATCAAAGCGAGGGCCAGCAGCGCGCAGAGTCCGCCTGAGGCGAGCCAGCGCCAGCGCGCCCGCATCGGCGGCGGGGAGCGAATCGCCGTGGCCAGCCCCATGGCGTGACACAGCGCCGAGCCGAGCGCACCCAAATCCGCAAGGGTCACCGGCAGGTTCTCCGGCAGGCTCGCCGAGGCGCTGGCCAACACGCCTGCCCCGGCCCAAATGAGCAACCCGCCGCCGATCCACAGCAATGCGGGCTCGCCGTAGCGCAGAAAACCGCGGGCCACGGCCACGGCCAGGCCCAGCGCGCCGAGCACGCAGGTGAGCAGGCTGAGGCTGATCTGCCCGTACGGCCAAGCGAAAACGGTCTGCGGGTCCACCACCCACATCACCGCCACGGCGGCGAACAACAGCGCCACGGATAGTCCGGCACCCATGCTGCGCCAATCAGCGAGGGCCGGGGC
>JBAWHH010000243.1:0-3379 GCA_049593715.1 Rhodocyclaceae bacterium | reverse complement strand
GCCGGTATTGCGGGGGATCAGCAGGCGGCGCTGTTCGGGCAGATCTGCCATCGCGCCGGTCAGGCCAAGAACACTTACGGTACGGGCTGTTTCCTGCTCCTGCATACGGGGACGCGGCCGGTGACGTCCCACTATGGTCTCGTCACGACCTGCGCTGCCCAGACCGGCGGGGCGCTGGAATACGCCCTGGAAGGCAGCGTGTTCATCGCCGGTGCAGCGGTACAGTGGCTGCGGGATGGCCTCGGTTTGATCGCCAGCGCCGCGGACATCGAGCCGTTGGCGGCGAGCGTTCCGGACACAGGGGGTGTGGCTTTCGTGCCAGCATTCACCGGCCTGGGGGCGCCCTATTGGGATCCGGATGCCCGCGGCACCATCGTCGGCCTGACGCGGGGGACGACCCGCGCCCATCTTGCGCGGGCGGCCCTGGAAGCGATCGCCTTCCAGACCGTGGAGCTGGTGGAGGCCATGGCAGCGGATGGCACGCGGCTGACCGAACTGCGCGCCGACGGCGGGGCAACGGCGAACGATCTGCTGATGCAGATCCAGGCCGACCTGCTCGGCGTGCCGGTCATTCGGCCACGGGTTCTGGAGACGACGGCACTGGGCGCCGCCTATCTGGCAGGCTTGGCCACCGGCGTCTGGGGCAGCGTCGGTGACATTGCGAACCAGTGGCAGGTGGAGAGGGTTTTTACGCCTCGTCTGGACGAGGACCGAGCCCGTGCGGGATTGGTGCGTTGGCAGGCTGCCGTGGCCGCCGCCCGGGCGTGTCAGCCTTCCCCTTGCCCTCGGGCTTAGTCTCTTGCTGCAAGTGGGGTGCTTTCGTCCCGACTGGCGGGCTGCAGCAGAGTCATTTTCCTGGCGTCGGGATCGTGAATGTCGATTGTGACCCGGTGTTGGTCGTGCTCTGCGTTCCCGTTCCGGTAGTGGCCGCGGTCCCGGTCGTGTTTGCCGTGGTTGTCGTGCTTGGCTGGTAGACGAAGATCCACTGGGCGTATTTTTCTTTTTTGGTGAAGCCTTCGTCCGCCTTGCGGAAGTTGATCTTCTTCAGAGGCTCCTTGTCGGACGCGCTGTGCACACCGATGATTCCTCCGTTGGCGTTGCGTAGCAGACCCCATTCGGTGGTGCCGGTGATCGGGTCGGTGTAGAGCTTACGCAGGTAACGTCGCGTGGTGAGAATGCGGGGATCTTTCACCAGATCCGCGAGTTGGCGCGGATAGCGATCCACTTCGTTGGTGCCATCTTTGTAGAAGCCGGCCAACGCGCGGCGGAACTGACCGCCGATGAAGAGTAGTTCGGCTTCCTTCTCGCGCCGATAGCCCAGTTCCCACACACCGGCGACGGCAACCATCGCGCTGGTCATCAGCATCACCGTCAGCAGCAGCCCGAGATACGTGAAGCCGGCGCAGCGCCGGCCGATCGCGAGCCGCCTCGAGGTCATCGCGCAGCAAGCGGTGTGGGGGAGAACGGTGGGGCCGAGGGGCAGCTAAAGCTCGCCATAGGGAACCCCGTCCGTGGTGTTTCCCTCCGCGCCGCTGTGGAGGTCGAACACGCCGCCTTTTTCCGGCTGGTCGGGCGGCACGATCAGCCAGGTTGTGGCGCTGTCGGTGATCGGGTCTTTCGGCAGCGTCCGCAGATACTTCTTCTCCACCAGGTCGGCGAGCGCTTCGGGATACTTGCCGGTATCGCCGTAAAATTTATCCAGAGCGTCGCGGACTGTCGCCAGATTGGATCGCAACACCGCCTCCTTCGACCGGTCGACGCTCTTGAAATATCTCGGGGCCGCCAGCGCAACCAGCAGGGCAACGATGGCCATGACCACCACCAGTTCAATCAGCGTGAACGCGCGAGTGCGGGCCACGCGCCGCGTCTTGAAAGAACGCTCTGGACTCTTCACCATTGCTTGTAGGGAACCCCGTTCAGGCCAACGCCGCTGGACAGCGAATACACGTCGAACACGTCCTCCCCTTCCGCAGGTTCGTCAGGCGGGGTTGCGTAGGCGCGTTTTCCCCAGGTGTTCTCGGGCGGGAGGGCGGGATCCGTGGCCATCGGGTCACGCGGAATGCGGCGCAAGAAATAGATTTTGGCCTCCTTCTTAGGGTCCCGCGTGTCCGGCACGCCTTCCGCCAGCATCTCTAGCGTGCGGGGGTACCCTGATGCCATCGCCTCCTTGGTAATCTTGCCTTCCTGTACTGCCTCCCTGTAGGCATCGATGCCATTTCGGATCTCGCGCAGGGCAGCACGAAGCTCTTGTTCCTTGCTTCGCTGCACGGCAACCTGCGCCGTGGGAAATGCGAGCATTGCGATGACCAGAATCACGCTCACCGTGATGACCAACTCTATCAGCGTGAAACCCGCCGCCGGGTAGCGCTGCCGCTGGAACAGCGCCGAGCCATAGCTCCGCTGCACGTCGCGCGTAAGCCGATTCCGCGCGACGGCCCTCGTGCTCGAAATCATGTTCTGGTCGAAAAGATCCAACGGGGTGATGGGGCTGCTACGGGAGCGGAGTATAACGTTCCGTCCTGAACCCCGCAGTCTGCCGAACTCCTTAGGAGGCGCATCATTCGCGCGACCTCTGAAAGTTCCTCGAAAAGTCATGTAGTTCTGGCTACTCCCCTTGCCTCTGTCGAGCGATCGGCTTTCCCCGGCGGACTGCATGAGGGGCTTCGTTCCGCGTTGTCTCAAGCCTTGACTGCGCGCACCGAGTGACCCGATTCGGCATGGAATCAAGTGATTGCACACTTCACAGCCATTCGGGGCCTTTGATCGGGGCGGGCTTTTCGATATACTCCACCGGTTTTCCCATTCGATCCTTCTTTTCGGGAACTTGTCATGAGCAATGAAGAGAACGTCAGCTGTAGTAGACGGCGCCTGCTTGTAGCAACTGCTGCTGCGGGTGGGGTGGCCACCGTTGCCGCCGTGGTGCCGTTCGTGGCCAGTTTGTCCCCCTCTGAGCGCGCCAAGGCCGCCGGGGCGCCAATTCAGGTCGACATGAGCAAACTCGAGCCCGGTCAGATGATGACCGTAGAGTGGCGCGGCAAGCCCGTTTGGATCATTCATCGTAACAAAGAGATGCTGGAGTCGCTCAAGCGCACCGATCCGCTGGTCAGCGATCCGAAATCCGAAAAGCCCCAGCAGCCTGCTTACGCCAAGAACGAACATCGCTCGATCAAGCCCGAGTATCTCGTAGCGGTGGGGATTTGTACCCACCTTGGCTGTTCCCCGAGCGAGAAGTTCAAGACCGGCCCGGAATCCGGTGTCGATGCCACCTGGGCGGGCGGCTTCCTCTGCCCTTGCCATGGTTCGACCTTCGATCTCGCAGGGCGCGTCTATAAGGGCAAGCCGGCACCGGACAACCTCGAAATTCCGCCCTATCAATACC
>JBAWHH010000242.1:0-4336 GCA_049593715.1 Rhodocyclaceae bacterium | reverse complement strand
GATTTCGGCGGCGCCCATCTCATCTGGATCATCCACAACGCCAACGAAGGCGGGTACCGCTGACGAGTGCGCGTCCGGCCCTCCCCACGGCCGCGAACGGCCGTGGGTTTGCACCCTCTAAATCCTCCGGCCGCTTACGCATCCTGTAGGATGCGCGCGGATCGATTTCGCTTGAGCCCGCCGCGAATCCGGGGCCGGACTGAATAGGGGATAGGAGTCATGATGGACCACAAAATCGGAACGACTGGAAAACCTGGCGGCCGGCTGCGTCCGCTGCTGGGCGCCGCGCTGCTCGGCGTCGCGCTGACTGCCACGCTGCAGGGTTGCGTTCCCGTCGTCGCCACCGGTGTCGCCGTAGGCACGCTGGCCACCCTTGACCGGCGCAGCTACGGCACGCAACTCGAGGACCAGGAAATCATGCTCCGGGCGCAACGGCGGCTGGGCGAGAAACTGGGCGAGAGAGCCTACGTCTATGTCACCAGCTACAACCGCATCGTGCTGCTGACCGGCGACGCCGCGGACGAGCGCATCAAGGCGGAAGCGGAACAGATCGTGCGCGGCGTGCGCAACGTGCGCGAAGTGGCAAATGAACTCAAGATCGGCCCGATCACTTCCGGCGCGGTTCACGCCAACGACACGTTCATTACGACGAAAGTGAAGGCGCGGTTCGTCGATGGCAAGAAGTTCTCCCCCAACTTGGTCAAAGTGGTGACGGAGGCGGGCACCGTCTATCTCATGGGGATGGTCACCAGCACTGAAGCCGATGCGGCGACGGAAATCGCGCGCCGGACCGATGGAGTGCAAAGAGTGGTGCGCGTGTTCGAGCTGATTTCCGACGAGGAGGCGCGGAAGATGGACACCCGCCGCTCGCAAGAGCCGCCCGCGGGGAACAACAAGAAGTAGCCCCCGTGCAGTCGCCCCCAACGCACATCGAAGAGAGCGTCGTTTGACAACGCCAGCGGCAGCGGCCGAACTACGGTGCGGCCCCTACTGCTTGCCCCTCGACCGCCCGCTCATCATGGGCATCGTAAACGTCACGCCCGATTCTTTCTCCGACGGCGGGCAGTTCCTCGACCCGGCAAAGGCCGCGGAGCGGGGCCGCCAGTTGATCGACGAAGGGGCGGACATCCTCGATATCGGCGGCGAATCGTCGCGGCCGGGGGCGGCGCCGGTGTCGCTGGAAAACGAACTGCAGCGGGTGATGCCGGTGGTGGAAGCGCTGGCGGGGCTGGGCGTGCCGCTCTCCATCGATACGGTCAAGCCGGAAGTGATGCGTCGCGGCCTGGAAGCGGGGGCCGCCATCATCAACGACATTTCCGCCCTGGAAACGCCGGGCGCGCTGGAAACCGTCGCCGCCAGCGGCGCGGCGGTGGTGCTGATGCACATGCGCGGCAGGCCGGCGACCATGCAGCAGGATCCTCACTACGAGGACGTGGTCGGCGAGGTGCGGGACTATCTGGCGGCGCGGGTGGCCGCCACGGAGAACCACGGCATCGCCCGGGCGCGCATCGTCGTCGACCCGGGCTTCGGTTTCGGCAAGCTGCTGGAGCACAATCTCGCCCTGCTGCGTCACCTGGACGATTTCGCCGGCCTGGGCTGCCCGCTGCTCGTCGGCCTGTCGCGCAAGTCGATGCTCAAGGGTTTCAGCAGCCGGGAAATGGACCGGCGGATGCCCGCCAGCGTCGCCGCCGCCCTCATCGCCGTCCAGCGTGGCGCCCACATCGTACGCGTGCACGACGTTGCCGCCACCCGCGATGCGCTCGCCGTCTGGCAAGCGGTCGGCGGCTCCTGTGAAGGCCTCTGAGGGCCCCGCACGCGTCCGGGCATCAGTTGCCCCAACCAGATCACCACGTTTTATCTTTCAACCCGTTGAGGAGCCGATCCATGAACTACCAAGGTAGCTGTCACTGCGGTCGCATCGCTTTCGAGGTGGAAGGTGATCTGGAACAGGTCATCGACTGCAATTGCTCCCACTGCTCGCGCAAAGGCTACCTGCTGTGGTTCGTGCCACGCGCCCAGTTGCAGTTGAAGACTCCGGAAAGCGACATGGCGACCTACACCTTCAACAAGCACGTCATCAAGCACCACTTCTGCCCCACCTGCGGCTGCGCGCCTTTCGGTGTCGGCGTCGGCCCGTCCGGGGACGCCATGGCGGCGGTGAACGTGCGCTGCCTGGAAGGCCTCGATATTCCCGGCCTGAAGCGCGTCCCGGTGGACGGCCGCAGTTTCTGATCCATCCAACAAGTCTTCAACCGAGGGGGAGCGGCCACCCGAGGCCGCTCAACTCAGATCGACGATGCGCAGGATCCTGCCGTCGCGAAAAGAGAATTCGGATCGCCCCTCCAGCCTCAACTGCTGCCCCTGCCGCATCCCGTTCGGCAGGTCCGAGGCCAGCACCGCCTCGAAGGTAAGGGCGACCTCGGCTTCATTGTCGCTGCCTTTGAAGGACGTCATGGTCTGCCGGCGCGAGGCGAACAGCGCTTTCGACTGCTCCGCGAGCTTGCGCAGAGCGCCAATGCCCCGCGCTTCGGCGGTCACCGCGCCGTTGGACACGTTCTTGAACTCGACGCCGGGATCCACCAAAGCAAGCATTCCTTCAACGTCGAACGCGTTGTAGGCCTCGATATACCGTTCCACGAGCGCCTTCATCTCCTTACCGCCCATCACTGCCTCCAAGCTGAGTCCAGACGCCGGCGTTTGCGATCCGTTGCCTGCGCGAAACCTGCGGCTTTCCCGGCCCGGCGTGGAAACAGGAGGCGGGCACTCCCGATGACGCCCCTGACAGGCATCACCGCTCCACGTTCGCGGGGCGTCAAACGCAGATTGCCTGCCGCCTTCTCCCCCGCACCAGCCAGGAAAGCCACCCCAGAGGAGTGACCAATACAACGGCCCCGAGTTCGAGTCCGAGGCAAGGTCTGCGCCGCTGCTATATTCACCTAGAGGCATGAAGAATCCTCGCGAGGAAAGCGGCGGCAAAACGGGACCAAGCCGCACAACGAACGCTCGGAGCCGGGGTTGCTCTCGCCCGGACCCGCCAGCAACGTGGAGAAGAAATGTCCGACATCTTCCTTTCCTACCGGCGCCAAGACAGCTCCAGCGCCACCGGCCGCCTGGCGGACCGGCTCGAACAGCATTTCGGCCCGCGGAGGGTGTTCCGCGACTACGATTCCATCGTCGCGGGGGAGGACTTCGCCGAAGCCATCCACCGGGCAATCAGCGTATCGACCGTCGTGCTGGCCGTGGTCGGTCCCGACTGGCTCGACGTCCGCGACAGCCAGGGCCGGCGGCGACTGGACAATCCCGCCGACTTCGTCCGTATCGAGATCGAATCCGCCCTGGACGCGGCAGTGCCGGTGATTCCGGTGTTGGTCGAGGGTGCGCGCATGCCGGCCGCCGCGGACTTGCCCGGTTCGCTGCGCGCATTCGCCCGCTGCCAGGCCGTGGAACTGAGCGAACCGCGCTGGCGCGAGGATACGGACCGCCTGATCGCCAGCCTGCAGGCCCAGTTCGCCATCGAATCGGACGCGCCCCCGCTGGCCAAAGGCGGCGGGGGAAGCGCCTTCGACGTGTTCGCCCGCTTTGCCCTCGACATGCTGGAACTGGCCACGCAGCCGAAGCGGTTGATTGCGCGACGGCAGACGGGCCATGCGCTGGACCACGTGCGCGCCTTCCTGTTTCTGCTCGCCTGCCTGCTGCTCGGCAATCTGGCGCTGACGGTCGGCCTGGATCTGACCAAACCGCTCTCCTGGATCGCCGTGGGCGTGCTGTTTTCCCTGATCCTTGTCACGCTGCTGTCGCTGCCGCTCACCGTGGCCTGGCGATTGTGCGGCGCCCGTACCCGCTTCAAGCAAGTCACGCTGATTTTCGCCTACCTCTACGGCGGCGGCTGGATCGGCTTCTGCGGCGGCGCGCTCCTCCTCCTGATGAGCATGCAGGCGGCGGACGCCCAGGTTTTCACGAACTATCTCGCCATCTTCCAGTTGCCCAAGCCATTCTTCGAGCAGTTGGTCTTTGCGCAGAGCCTGTTTCAAATCACCACGCGCGGCTTGGTCATGAGCCCGGCGGTCCTGGCCGGCCTGGAGTGGCTCGTAACGCTGGCCTGGATGATCCTCGCCTGGGACGCCTTTCGCGTGACCTACAACCTGAGCCGCTGGCGGTCGATTGCCGCCCATCTCATCTGGCTCGGTCAGGTCGTCATCGCCGTCTGGTTCGTCGGAGCTGCTGGCGCGAACGGCTGAGCCTCTTTGCAGATGCAGGCCCAGACCAGCGCCGGTTCTGGAAGTCCGGCACCACGCTCGCCAGCAGCCGGCCCACGCGCGCGATCGAAACAGACTAA
>JBAWHH010000241.1:0-1536 GCA_049593715.1 Rhodocyclaceae bacterium | reverse complement strand
CGATGATGCCCGAGGTGGTGCGCGGGGTGATCAATCTGCGCGGCGCGGTGGTGCCGGTGATCGATCTGGCGGCGCGCTTCGGGCGCACGCCCACGCAGGTCGCCCGGCGCACGTGCATCGTCATCGTCGAGCTGGAGCAGGAAGGTGAACACCACGATGTGGGCATCATCGTCGATGCCGTCAACGAGGTAATGGAGATTCCGCCCGCCGACATCGAACCCCCGCCCACTTTCGGCACCCAACTGCGCACCGATTTCATCGCCGGCATGGGGAAACTCGACGGCAAGTTCGTCATCGTGCTCAACGCCGAGCAGGTGCTTTGCCTGGATGAGCTGACCATGGTCGAGTTGGAATAGGAGGCTCGCCGTACCTCAGCGACATCGCCCCAAACTCACGTTCCGACAACATTGGCACGGCGAATACCGAAGATTCGCCTTCCGCCATCGAAATTGTCGAACCAAAACAACTTACAAACGCGATTTTGCGGAGAACAAGAATGAATGACAGATTGCGACGGCTAGATCCCGTCAATCTCCTGGCCATCGTGCTTGCCGTTGTGATGATCATGTTCCTCGGTGCCAGCGCCGTGGCGCTCAACGGCATGGGACAGATTGGCACGCAGTTCGGCGCGTTTATGGAGCGCGAGCAGCCGTTGAGCGAAAGTGCGTACGTCATGCTCTCGGCTGGACTTCAGACGGGACAGGCCCTGCGAAACATTGCTTTGGATCGCAACAATCGCAAAGCGTACGAAAACCTGGAGACTGCGCACAAGGAATTCGAGGCGGCGCTCAAAGCGTCGGACGACTTGGCTAGCAACGATCCGGCGTTGCGCGCGATGCTCAAGGAAATCGCGGTTTTGCGTGGCAATTTGCAGCCGATCCAGAAGGATATAGTCGAACGTGCCCAGACTGACCAAGCTGGCGCAGTCGCGATGATCAACACGAAGGAAACGCCTGCGTGGCGAGAACTCAAAGCGCAATTGCTGAAGCTCGTGAAAGCCTTGAATGCGGGGGTCGAACATCGCAAGACGTCCGTCGTCACGATGAGCAACCAAGCCCTAACCCTAAGCTTGGCCTGTTCAGCGCTGGCGGCCATGGTGGGGACAGTCCTGGGCTGGTTGATCGTGCGTGCGCTTCGTCGTCAGCTTGGCGGTGATCCTTCCTACGCGGTGGAATGCATGAAGCGCTTTGCCGAGGGGGATCTTGGCGTGTGCGTCAAGACGCGCGAGGGGGACAAGAGCAGCCTGCTGTACGCCCTGAAGAGCACCGTCGAGCGGCTCGCCGGCATCATGACCGAAGTCCGTACGGCCGCCGACTCGCTGTCCGCGGCCAGCGAACAGGTCAGCGCCACTTCCCAGAGACTGAGCCAGGGCGCCAGTGAGCAGGCCGCCAGCGTCGAGGAGACCAGTGCGGCGGTGGAAGAGATGAGTGCCTCCATCGCCCAGAACACCGAGAACGCCAAAGTCACCGACGGCATGGCGAGCAATGCCGCCCGCGATGCCGAGCACGGCGGCCAGGCGGTCTCCGAGACCGCCCA
>JBAWHH010000240.1:0-1853 GCA_049593715.1 Rhodocyclaceae bacterium | reverse complement strand
CATCGCCGTGGAGCCCACCGCCAGCCCCGTACTGACCCAGGCGCGCGCCGGCGAACCCATCAAACCCGGCCCGCACAAGATCCAGGGCATCGGCGCCGGCTTCGTACCGCAAGTGCTCGATCTCGCCCTGGTGGACGGCGTCGAGCAAGTGAGCAACGAAGACGCGGTGGACACCGCCCGCCGCCTCACCCGCGAAGAAGGCATCCTCTCGGGTATCTCCTCCGGCGCCGCCGCCGCGGCAGCGATCCGTCTCGCCCAGCGCCCCGAACACGCCGGCAAGACGATCGTTGTGATCCTGCCCGACTCGGGCGAGCGCTACTTGAGTTCCATCCTCTTCGAAGGCCTGTTCAACGAGGCCGGGCTGGCGGTATGAGCCTCGTTTCCCTGGGTCCCTCGGCCGCTTACGAACGGGTGGGCGGCTGGGGGGTCGATGACATCGTCGCCGGTCTGCGCGGTGCGCGCGAGCGCTGGCGCGCCGCCCAGCAGCGCAGCCTCGAATTCGCCGTGCGCGAATTCCCCGCCGCCAGCGCCCTGCGCGAGATCGCGAACGCCCTGTGCGGCGCGCTCTTCCCCATGCGCCTGGGCCCCCACGACCTGCACCAGGAAGGCGAGGACTACTACGTCGGCCACACCCTGGACGCCGCCCTCAACGCCTTGTTCCAGCAAGTGCGCCTCGAACTGGGCTACTTCGCCCGGCGCAACGGCACCGCCCACGATGTGGACCACCAGGCGGCCAGCCTGGTCAAAGCCTTCGCCGCCGAACTGCCGCGCCTGCGCAGCCTGCTCGACACCGACGTGGAGGCCGCCTACCGCGGCGACCCGGCCGCGCGCAGCGTGGACGAAGTGCTGCTGTGCTACCCCGGCGTGCTGGCGATCATTCACCACCGTCTGGCCCACACCCTCTACCGCCTGGGTGCGCCCCTGGTGGCGCGCATCCTCGCCGAGATCGCCCATTCCACCACCGGCATCGACATCCACCCCGGCGCGCAGATCGGCGAGGGCTTCTTCATCGACCACGGCACCGGCGTGGTGATCGGCGAGACCGCCATCATCGGCCGGCGCGTGCGCCTCTATCAGGCCGTCACCCTGGGGGCCAAGCGCTTCGAAGAAGACGGCCACGGCGGGTTGCAGAAGGGCGGGGCGCGCCATCCCATCCTGGAAGACGACGTGGTGATCTACGCCGGCGCCACCCTGCTCGGGCGCATCACCATCGGCCAGGGCTCCAGCATCGGCGGCAACGTCTGGCTCACCCGCAGCGTCGAGCCCGGCAGCCACATCACCCAGGCGAGCCTGCAGCAGGCCGTGCGCGGCCCCGATCGGGCCGCCGCGCCGGCGGACGTACTGGGGGAGCTTCCCCCCAAGAGCTGGAACGGCCTGTCCCGCGAGACCGGCCAGAACGCGGCGGCCGGGTGAGGCGGCTCCCATGCAGCGAGTCAATGACCGGCTCGGCGGCATCGTGCGCGAGTTCCGCCAAGCGCGCGGCTGGTCGCAGGAGAAACTGGCCGAGCGGGCGGATCTGAACCGCTCCTACCTGGGCGAGATCGAGCGCGGCCAGGCCACCGCTTCGCTCATCACCGTGTTCAAGCTCGCCGACGCCTTCGACATCCCGCCCTCGGCCCTGGTGTTGCACTGCGAACAAAGCGTCTCGGCCTGAAGCCCGCCGCCTTGGCGGCTATAGCATGTTGATCCCCTATTCCCCCAAGGGGAGACTGCTTAGTCGTTTTTCTTACCTGATTAGCAACAAACCTCAGCCAGCGCGATCTCCACGGGAAATCGTCCACCGGGCCATCGAAGTTCAAGGGTTTCTGCCCCTAGAACCTGCAAACTGGGCCTCGCCAGGGATTGACCGATGG
>JBAWHH010000239.1:0-20782 GCA_049593715.1 Rhodocyclaceae bacterium | reverse complement strand
CAGGGGTAGCGACGGGATCGGGGAGAAGAGTTGGCATTGTTCGGGGCGCGGGACTTCGGATTATCGGTATGGTCCCGCGTAGCTCGGGTCCGGCGGCGGGAATTCCCCCCGCTTCGCGGTCGGAGATTTTACCCTTCTAAGCGCCTCGCTCCGGGCACGCGCTTGCGGTGGCGCAGCCAGCGATCCCAAAACCCTCACTCATTCCGCGGAAGCGGCAATCCATCAGCCCTTGCCCCGCCTTGGCCGCCTCCTGGGTTCCCGCTTTCGCCGGAACGACGGCATTTGACGCAACGCGGCTTCCGCGACCAGCGTGAAGAAGTCCGGAATTCCCCTCCCGCGGTGGGCTCCGGCCCGTGCACCGGCGGGATGCGAAGCCTGGGGCGCGAAGTGTTACGCTCGGCAGCCACGCCGAATTACCGCCACATTCGCCTGCCGCTCGACGGATTCCCGCCATGAACGTGCCCCCTGATCCCATTCGCCTTCTCGATCGTGCCGCCCGCCTGTCGCGCTACCTGGGCCGGCTGTTCGAGGCCCGGCCCACCCTGCGCGACGAAGTCGCCGCCGGTTTGACCGCACCGTTGGGCCGCGCCGCCATGGAGGTGCTGCTGGGCACCCAGCCGCTGGCGGAAGACGCCTTGAAGCCGTCGCTGCGCCGGCTGCGTTCGCGGGTCTTTGCCCACGTGGCGGCGCGGGATCTGGGCGGCTTGGCGGATCTGGCGGAGGTCACGGAAACCATGACCCTGCTCGCGGAGGTGAGCGTCAATGCCGCCCTGGCCACGCTGCGCGCGGCGATGGTGGCGCGCCACGGCGAACCGCTGGACGCGAAAGGCCGGCCGCTGGATCTCATCGTTA
The DNA here is from genome assembly GCA_049593715.1 of Rhodocyclaceae bacterium. Taxonomy (GTDB): domain Bacteria; phylum Pseudomonadota; class Gammaproteobacteria; order Burkholderiales; family Rhodocyclaceae; genus JBAWHH01. Next base: position 19,930 of record JBAWHH010000239.1, on the reverse strand, counting down.
TCGGCATGGGCAAGCTGGGCGGGCGCGAACTCAATGTCTCCTCCGACATCGACCTCATCTTCATCTACGGGGAAGACGGCGAAACCGCCGGCGGCGGCACGGCAAAGGTGCTGGAGAATTTCGAGTTCCTCTCCCGGCTCGGAAGGAAACTGATCGACGCCCTGGCGGACATCACCGCCGACGGCCAGGTGTTCCGCGTGGACATGCGGCTGCGGCCCAACGGCGAGTCCGGCCCGCTGGTGTGCAGCCTGGACATGCTGGAGAACTACCTCGTCACCCAGGGCCGGGAGTGGGAGCGCTACGCCTGGATCAAGGGGCGCCCGCTGAACGACCGTTGCGACCCGGAACGGCTGGCCGAACTGGCCGCCATCGTCCGGCCTTTCGTGTTCCGCAAGTACCTGGATTTCGGCGCGGTCAATGCCATGCGCGATCTGCACGCGCAGATCCGGCGCGAGGTGTCGCGGCGGGACATGGCCGACCACGTCAAGCTCGGCCCCGGCGGCATCCGCGAGATCGAGTTCATCGCCCAGGTATTCCAGCTCATCCGCGGCGGACGCGATGCGGCCCTGCAGGTACGGCCGACGCTGCAGGTGCTGCGCGGCCTGGGGGAACGCGGGATTCTGGACGGCACCGCGGTGACGGCGCTCTGCGCCGCCTACGATTTCCTGCGCCGGCTGGAGCATCGCCTGCAGTATCTGGAGGATCAGCAGACCCATTGCCTGCCCGCCAGGCCGGAAGATCAAATCTTGATTGCGGAAGCCATGGGCTACGCCACCTACGGCGAATTGATGGGCGCGCTGGACGGCCACCGCGACCGGGTCAGCTACCATTTCGAGGCCGTTTTCGCCGATCCCGGCCGCGACGGCCACAGCCTCGCGCCGGTCTGGAACGGTGCCCACGACGGCGACGCCACGGCGGTGGAACTGGCGCGGCTCGGTTTCCAGGATGCCGACGGGGCCGCCAGCCGTCTGGCAGCGATGCGCGCCGCGCGCCGCTACCAGGAGATGCCGACGCAGATCCGCAGCCGCTTCGACGCGCTGATTCCCCGCGTGATGCAGGCCGCCGGAGCCACCGCCAACCCGGACGGTACGCTGGCACGCATCCTCGACCTGCTCGATGCGATCAGCCGCCGCGGCGCCTACCTGGCGCTGCTGCAGCAGTATCCCCAGGCGCTGGACAAGGTGGCGCAGATGATGAGCGCCTCATCATGGGCCGCGGCCTACCTCACCCGCCATCCCCTGCTGCTGGATGAGTTGCTGGACGCGCGGCTGCTGGACGCGCCGCCGGAAGCGGCCGCGTTCCGCGCCCAATTGAGCGCCGCGCTGGATGAGGAAGAACCGGACACCGAACGCCAGATGGACCTGATGCGGGAGGCCCACCATGCCCAGGTTTTCCGGCTGCTGGTGAAGGATCTGGCCGGGCTGCTGACGGTGGAGCGCCATGCCGACTACCTTTCGGAACTGGCGGACATCGTGCTCGACCTGACCATCCGCTACACCTGGCGCAAGCTGCGCCAGCGCCACCGGGAGGAACCGCGTTTTGCCATCATCAGCTACGGCAAGCTGGGCGGCAAGGAGTTAGGCTATGCCTCGGACCTGGACCTGGTGTTCCTCTTTGACGACGACGCGCTCGAAGCGCCGGACACTTACGCCCGGCTTGGCCATCGCATCGTCACCTGGCTGTCCAGCCGCACCGGCGCCGGCATCCTGTTCGAAACCGACCTGCGGCTGCGGCCCAGCGGCGAAGCGGGTCTGCTGGTGACGTCGCTGGCGGCCTTCGACAAGTACCAGATGGAGTCGGCCTGGGTGTGGGAACACCAGGCGCTCACCCGCGCCCGATTTTCCGCCGGCGACCGCGCCATCGGCGAACGTTTCGAGGAACGGCGGATCGCCGTGCTATGCAAGCAGCGGAACCTGGAAGAGCTGCGCCGGGAAGTGCTGGCGATGCGCCGCCGCATGGCCGACGCCCACGCCAACAAGAGCACCCTGTTCGACCTGAAACACGACCGCGGCGGGCTGATCGACGTCGAATTCATCGTCCAGTACCTGGTCCTGGGCTACGCCCACCGCTTCCACCGCCTGACGGCCAACCTGGGCAACATCGCCCTGTTGGGAATTGCCGGCGAACTGGGGCTGATCGATGCCGCCCTCGCCCAGCAGGTTCGGGACGCTTACCGCGAATACCGCCGCCTGCAGCACGGACTGCGGCTGAACGACGCCCAATTTTCCCGCGTGGATCCTGCGTCGGTGGCGGAGCAGCGTGCCGCCGCCGTCGCCTTGTGGGAAAGCGTTTTCGGCGGCGACGAAACCGCCCCTGCGCTGTCCGCCTAGCCTGTCAGGGAGTGCGGCCGCGCAGAGCCGGCCGCCGCATCATGGGCTTGCGGGATGTGCCCCCAGGAATCGGGGCCGAGGGTGAAATAGACGGTCGCGCCTTTACCCACCACGCCTTCCGCCCAGGCTCTGCCGCCATGACGCTGGACGGCGCGCTGGACGCTGGCCAACCCGATGCCGTTGCCGGGAAATTCGGTGGCGGTATGCAGGCGCTGGAACGGCCGGAACAGTTTGTCGACGAAGCGCATGTCGAAGCCGACCCCATTGTCCCGCACGTAGAGAACTTGCGTGCCGTCGAGGTCGAAGGCGCCGAATTCGATGCGCGCGTCGGCGCGCGCTGCGGTGAATTTCCAGGCGTTGTCCAGCAGGTTGTCCAGCACGACGTCGAGCAGGAAAGGATCGGCATCGGCGCGGATGCCCGGCGCGATGGTCCAGGCAACGTTGCGCTCCGGCGCCTGGGTGCGCAATTGTTCGCGGATACGGGCCGCCAGCGCGGTCGCTTCCACCGCCACGCGGGCCGGTTCGAGCCGGCTGACCCGCGCCAGGCCGATGAGGTCGTCGATCAGGCTACCCATGCGCTGGCTGGCGCTGCGGATACGCTGCAGGTACCCACGCCCATGCTCACCCAGCAAATCGCCGAACTCTTCTTCGAGAAGGAAGCTGTAGCCGTCCAGCGCGCGCAGTGGCGAGCGCAGGTCGTGGGACACGGAGTAGCTGAAGGACTCCAGTTCGCGGTTCGATTTTTCCAGCGCCGCCGTCCGCTCCTGGACCCGTTGCTCCAGGGTTTCGTTGAGCGCCCAGACCATCTGCTCCGCCCGCACCCGCTCGGCCAGTTCTTCGCGCATGGCGCGGTAGAGCCGGGCGTTCTCCAGCGCGGCAGACACCTGTCCGGCGTAAAGCTGGGCGACGCGCATGGTGTCGGCGGCAAACGGCGTGGCGGCGAAACGCAGGGCAAACAGCAGGCCCTGGCTGCTGTCGTCGTGCCGGATGGGGACCGCCAGCAATGCCCGTACCGGAAGATCCCTCGGCACGACCAAACCCAGATCCGCCGCCACAACCGACAAGTCCGCCGTGTGGAACGGCTCATCCGCGCCCGCGTGCCGGCGGCTCGGCACGCTCGCCGCCAGACCACACCACACGCCGTCCCAGGATCTGTCGACGCCCAATTGTGCCGCGCATTCCAGCGCACCGTGGGCGTTGGGCCGCACCAGGACCACCGCCTCGGCGCCTACCAGCCCAAGGAAGGCACGAACCGAAGCGGCGGCTATCGACGTTTCGTCCAGATCACGGCCGATTTCTCGTCCGGCGCGTACCACCGCTTCGAGTTGCCGGCTGCGCTGGGCCTGCTCCAGGGCAAGGCCGATGCGGTAGGCCATGGCCGTGAGCAGACCGACGTCGGCATAGGCAAAAGGCTCCGGCCTGCAGCGCGCGAGGATCAGCGCACCACGGGGCTCGCCGCCACCGACCACCGGCAGCCAGACTGCGGTCTCGACCCCTTGAGTCCGCAACTGGGGAGCCACCCGCGGATCGTTGGCCACGTCGGCGGCGAGGACGGGCGCCTTGCTCCTCATTACTTCCGCGACGTAGCCTTCGGGGTTGGTGCACAGCGGCTGGAGCAAATCTTCTTCGGGCAGGCCAATGGCCGCCAGAGGCGCAAAACTGCCGGAGCCGATGGGATCAAGCAGGATGACGATGTCGGCACAGAACAATTCCGACAAGGCACAGAGCACCCGATCCAGCAGTCGATCAAGCGGCGCCGGATCGCCCAGGATGGTGAGCAGACGCGTCAGCCGCGTGGTGTCGCGCACCGCAAACTGGGCCGCCTGCACCGCGGCGTCGCGTTCGGCCCGCAGCCTGCGAAGGTCGTCGCGTTCCGCCGGCCGGGTGGAATCCGTGTCCGCCGTGTCCTGCACCCTCATGGCGCGAATCCCCTAGAGTGCCAAGGCGGTCAAGGACGCATTGTGGGTGGCGAGTACGCCGGCCGTGCGCGCAAACTCGCCGCAGCAATAAACGCCGAAGGTCGGCACGTTTCCCGCCGCCGCCTGCAGCCGGCGCGGCTCCTCCGCCGCGCGCTCCCGGTAGATGCCGATCCGGGCCGCGCAACTGAACGCGATGAGCGCCCCCGGCTCGGGTACGGAAGTAAGGGCGGCTTCGGCCACTTCGTCCACCACCGCGAGCAGGGAATCCGCATCTCCGCTCATCACCTGAATCGCGCTGCCGTCGGGCGCCAGGCAGCCCTGGATGCGCAGGCCGCCCTGCGGGGTCTTGGCCCGCGCCACGCGGATGACCGCGGAGCCGTCCGGCTGCAGCAGTCCGAACGGATGGCGGATCGACGTTCCCCAAAAGTCTTCGGCGCTGAGCTGCCCCGGAACCAACCCCAACTGAGCCTCATAGGCGTCGGCGGCGGGCCGGCCGCCCAGTTCGAGGACGGTGGTGCCCTCGGCGCGGGTCACCAGCATGGGCACGCCGATGGGCCGCCAGCCGTGGCGCGTGACCACTTTCAGGGGGTGGTCGCTGGCGATCCACAGCGCCACCGCACCGCAACGGACCACCTGGTCGTTATGGAAAACGAAAGTGGAGACGAACTTCTGGTCGTCCCCCGCAGCGCCGCCGACGATCGCCACGCGCGGGCCAGTCACCCGGTACACGCCCTGGACCAGTTGCTGCAGATCGCCGGCCAGGGCGTCGGCCATCAGCATCACTGCGGCGTAGGGGCTGGGGCCGGCAGCGGCGCGGCTGGTGCGGGCAATCTGCTGCCCAGCGCCATCGAGGTCCTGCGCAATGTTGCCCACGGAAGCGACGCCGAAGCGATAGCTCCCGGCGCTAAGCGCAAGCACGCCGACGCCGGCGCCAAAACCCAGGAACTGGTCTCGAATCATCTCGCCGGAACCTGTTTCGCCAACAAGCAAGGCGTCGCCAGTGACGGCGCGAATGGCGGCGAGCAGGCGCGGCAGGTCATAGCGCGGCGAGGTGAATACGATGACCAGCGCCGGCACCTCGCCGCCCAGCCCGGCGACCGCGGCGGTGGCCGCCTCGTGTCCAGCGTCTGCCGCATCCTGAGCCGTGCTCCAGCCCGTTCCTGCCCGAGTCTTCATTTCCAACGTCCCTTCTGCACCCGCAATGTGATTTATCGCCGCCGGCCCTGGGCGCCGCGCGGGGCGGAATATCGCGCAGCCGAAGCTGAACACCAAGGTATTACTGCGCGCTCGCAAAGGGTCTTGGCAAGGGTGTAAGTTTCGTCACGCCGAGAGGCCGGCCCACCCCGTTCTCGCAAAGTCGCCGCGCCCCACCTGCCAGCGCGGCATCCGCCGGCAGGGGCCGCCTGCCTAGGAGCGGAAGATCGTTGCCGCGGACCCAGTTCGCCTGCCCGGCCTGCGCCGCCATCCAGGCCGGTTCAGCAGGCGCAGTCCATTGGAGTACGCGGATCGATTCGTCCCGCGACCGCATGCCGCCCAACGAATGGCAAAATGGCGCCGGAGTCCTTTCGTGCAACCCGTGCGGAAGCCATACCCCAGATATCCGCGCCCATGAACAAGATCCTGGCCCACATCGACCGAATCACCCGCAACCGGGATCGCATGCTCCTTGACGTCAGCATCATCCAGGCACTTGCCGAATTGACGGCGAGCCCCTGCATCAACCTCTACTGCGTCCTGGAGGGGCCGGCCGGATCCGCGGCAACCCTGGTTGCCCGCCACGACCAGGCCGGGCTGACCTGCTGGACTGACGACGATCCCGAGCGGCCGGAGGAGGCCCTGGCCGATTGCACGCTGCTGGCGCGCTGCCATCAACAGCGCTGCGAAGTGACGGAGCGACGCCGGACGGATGGCACGCGGCGGCATGCTTTCCCCTTGCTTAACGGCGAAGGGATGGCGGGCATGCTGGAATTCGTCCTGCCGCGGCGGCTGACGCAAAGCGAACGGCAGCTCATCCATGGCTTCGCCGCATTGCACCGGAATTTTCTGGCGCTACTCGATTACAGCCAGATCGACGCGCTCACCGGTTTGCTCAACCGCAAGACATTCGACGACAACCTGGATCGCATTCTCAGGATTGAACTGCCGGCACTCGCTCCCGGCGAGGGAACGGGAGAAGGAGATTGCGTCGCGCCGGTTCCCCAACGTCGCGTCACCGCGGCAGACCAGCCGCACTGGCTGGCGGTGATCGACATCGACCATTTCAAGCGCATCAACGACCGTTTCGGCCATCTCTATGGCGACGAAGTTCTGATCCTGCTGGCCAAGCTGATGAAGGAATCGTTCCGCCATTTCGACAAGCTGTTTCGTTTTGGCGGCGAGGAGTTCATCGTCGTGTTGAAGTCCGTCGCCGAAGAAAAAGTGGGCGGTGTACTGGATCGCTTCCGCAACGACACGGCGTGCCACGATTTCCCCCAGGTCGGGAAGGTGACGGTAAGCATCGGCTATACCCGCATCGCCCCGGGCGACCCGCCGGCAGCCATCGTCGGCCGTGCCGATGAAGCGCTCTATTTCGCCAAGGAACACGGACGCAACCAGGTCCGGGGCTACGAGGTACTTGTCGCCACCGGCAGCCTCCAGCCGCGGCAATTCAACACGGAAGCAGAATTGTTCTAGCCGCCACGGCCTGCGGCGGTGCCCCCGTCGCCTCATCCTCCCCGGCCGGCCGACGGCGCCGCCGGGATGGATTAAGATCGCTGTCCCAGATGCGGATGCCGGCAAGCGGCAAAAGGAACGTTGATGAATTCAGAAGACGAAAGGTTGCGGCTTGGCGGCAGGGCGCTACCAGGCGGGGCGGAGCCCGGCCCATTCGCCACCTTGGTGGCGATCGCCCTCGGCGGAGTGATCCTGGCAGGAGCATTCATGCTGTCGCTGGTGTTGTTCGCCGGGCTTCTGGTGGTGGGGGTGGTCGTCGGCGGCTACCTGTGGTGGAAGACGCGCGACCTGCGCAAACAGATGCGGGATATGCAGGCAGCCCAGGGCGTCGTGATCGAAGGCGAGGCGATTCGCGAGAAGGATTCCGGGAACGTCTACGACCAGTAGCCGCCGGGCAACCCTCGGTTTGCGCGTCGGGGCCGTTGCGATGACGTTTTGCCGGCGCCGGGGCGGCATGGCTTCGGCTTGGACGGCCAAGAGCCACCAGCCGTCTTCCTCGCAAAACCTTGCCGATCAGCGTTCCCCACGCTTCCTCTACCCGGCCTGCAACCCGCCACGCTGGTGAACGTCCCCGACGGCTTCAGCCGTTGCGTTGTCGGCCCGGATCAACCGGGCACGAGACCGGACCAGCCCGTGCGGAGCACTTTGTGGCGCACCGCCGCCTCAGATGACGACATCGCCACCGCCGGAGACGGTATTTGGGGAAAGGCCAGCAAAATGCGCGGCCTGCCGAGACTGAACCGCATTTGCCATTGCGCCCAACGCGCCAAATTCGTTACATTCGCGGGTCGAGAGCCCGAAGATGGCCGCAGAAGAAGCCCTCATTTCGCCCCTCGCAGGGGCTGCAAGGTCTAAATTTCGCCGCTCGCCCCGGCACAACCCCGAGGAGGTTCAGACAGTGCCCACCGCCAGTAAACGTCAAGCGATTCCCGAACCCCTGCTGAAGGATTTGCCCCAGCTTGGCATGGACGCGCGCAGCCTGGCGAACGACTTCCGCCGGCATTTCAATCACACCCTCGGCTGCGACATCCACTCCGACTACTCGTATCACCTCTACAAAGCCCTGTCGATGACGCTGCGGGACCGTCTGCTGGACCGCTGGAAGAACACCCACTACGCGTACCGCAAACAGGACTGCAAACGCGCCTACTACATCTCGATGGAATTCCTGATCGGGCGCATCCTCGGCAACGCCATGCTCAACACCGGTGTGCAGCAGGCGGTTGGCGAAGCCATGAAGGAACTGCACCTGGACATGGACGAGTTGATCGATCTGGAGCCGGATGCAGGCCTGGGCAACGGCGGCCTGGGGCGTCTGGCCGCCTGTTTTCTAGACAGTTGCGCGACGCTGCAATACCCGGTGATGGGCTATGGCATCCGCTTCGAGTACGGCATCTTCCGCCAGAAGGTCGAAAACGGGGAGCAGGTGGAAGAACCCGAGCGCTGGCTGCACCGCGGCAATCCCTGGGAAGTAGAACGCCCCGAATTCATGCAGACCATCAAGTTCGGCGGCTGGACGGAGCGCATCCGCGGCTGCAATGGCCGGCCGTTCCAGGTGCGCTGGGTCGGCACCCACGACGTGCTGGCAGTTCCCTACGATGTGCCGGTCCCCGGTTACCAGAGCGGCACGGTCAATACGCTGCGGCTGTGGCGGGCGCGGGCGAGCAACGAGTTCGACCTCGGCCAGTTCAACGCCGGCGACTACGCGCGCTCGGTGCTGGAGAAGAACACGGCTGAAAACATCAGCATGCTTCTCTACCCCAACGACGTGACGCAGATGGGCAAGGAGCTGCGCCTGCGCCAGCAGTATTTCCTCGCCTCCGCCGCGCTGCAGGACGTGCTGCGGCGCTGGACCACCGCCCACGGCCATGATTTCAGCCAGTTCGCCAACAAAAGCTGCTTTCAGCTCAACGACACGCACCCGAGCATCGCGGTGGCGGAACTGATGCGCCTGCTGGTGGATGAGCATGGGCTGGAATGGGACGAGGCGTGGAACATCACCACCCATACCATGGCCTACACCAACCACACGCTGCTGCCGGAAGCGCTGGAGCGCTGGCCGGTATGGCTGTTCGAGCGCCTGCTGCCGCGCCTGCTGGAGATCATCTACGAGATCAACGCCAACTTCCTGGCCGAAGTCGGGCGGCGCTGGCCGGGGGACAACGACCGCTTGCGCCGCATGTCGGTGATCTCTGAGGACGGAGAAAAGCAGGTGCGCATGGCTCACCTGGCCATCGTCGGCAGTTACTCGGTCAATGGCGTGGCCGAGCTGCACTCCCGCCTGCTGCGGGAAGGGCTGTTCCGCGACTTCTATGAGTTGTGGCCGGAGCGTTTCAACAACAAGACCAACGGCGTCACGCCGCGCCGCTGGCTGGCCTGGGCCAATCCCCAGCTAGCCGATCTGATCACGGAGACCATCGGCGACGGCTGGGTGCTCGACCTGGAGCAACTTCAGCGCCTGGTGCCGCTGGTGGACGATCCCTCACTCCAGCAGCGCTGGCGGGAGGTCAAGCTGGCGAACAAGCAGCGGCTGGCCGATATGGTGATGGCCGACTGCGGCGTGCGCTTCGACCCCCATGCGATGTTCGACGTGCAGGTGAAGCGCATCCACGAGTACAAGCGCCAGTTGCTGAACGTGCTCCACGTCGTCCACCTCTACGACCGGATCAAGCGCCAGGACGCCGCCGACTGGACGCCGCGCTGCGTCATCTTTGGCGGCAAGGCGGCGCCCGCCTACTGGCTGGCGAAACTCATCATCAAGCTGATCAACAACATCGCCGACGTCATCAACAACGACGAGGAGGTCGGCGATCGGCTGAAGGTGGTCTTCCTGCCCAATTACCGCGTCTCGGCCATGGAAGTGATCTCGCCCGGCTCCGACCTGTCGGAGCAGATCTCCACCGCCGGCAAGGAAGCCTCCGGCACCGGCAACATGAAGCTCATGATGAATGGCGCCATCACCGTCGGCACCTACGACGGCGCGAACATCGAGATCCTGGAGGCCGTCGGCAGCGAGAACTTTTTCCTCTTCGGCCTCACCGCCGAGGGCGTGGCGTCACTGCGCCACCACTACGATCCCAACTCCATCATCGCCGCCGACGAAGACCTGCGCCGGGTGATCCAGATGCTGGAAAGCGGCCACTTCAACCGTTTCGAGCCGGGCAAGTTCGACGCCATCATCGGCGCCGTCCGCAATCCCCACGACCCGTGGGTGGTGGCGGCGGATTTCCGCAGCTATGTGAATGCCCAGCGGCGCGTCGCGGAAGCCTATCGGGACGAGGAACGCTGGACCCGCATGAGCATCCTCAACACGGCGCTCAGTGGCCGCTTTTCCACCGACCGCACCATGCGGGAATACAACCGGGAAATCTGGCGCCTGCAGCCGGTTGCGCCGCTGGAGTAAGCGTCTGGCTCGCGGCCTTGCGCCAAAGGAAAGGGGAGTTCCCGCAACGGGAACTCCCCTTTTGCCTTGGACTTCCGGCAGCCGGCGCGGTCCCGGCAAGCCTTATCCTGTCACGAGAGTTCCTCGATCCAGGCCATCTGTATTGCTTCGAGGATCTTTTCGCCGCAGCGTTTCGGATCGTCGCTGAAGCCTTCCAGCGCCGTCACCCAGGCCATGAGGTCCACGAAGTTGATCCGCTTCGGATCCACGTCCGGGTGCTTCTCCGCCAGGGAGATGGCGATATCCAGGGTATCTGTCCACTTCATCCGCGTTTGCCCTCCCCCACCATGTTGATCGTGTATTTCGGGATCTCCACCACAAGGGGAGCATCCTTTACGACGGCCTGACACGACAGGCGGGATGTCGGCTCCAGGCCCCAGGCCTTGTCCAGCAGATCCTCCTCGTCCTCCTCCGCGGCATCGAGGGTTTCGAAGCCCTCCCGGATCACGACGTGGCAGGTGGTGCAGGCGCAGGACTTTTCGCAAGCGTGTTCGATTTCGATGCCGTTCTCCAGCAGGGTGTCGCAGATGGATTTGCCGGGTGCCGCTTCGATCACGGCGCCCTCCGGGCAAAGCTCCATGTGGGGCAGGACGATGATCTGGGTCATGGGTCGGTTGTCTCGGGGATGGTCGATCAGACGCTGATCTCGTCCACTTTCTGGCCCGCCAGCACGTTGCGGATGCTCCGGTCCATGCGGCGCGCGGCAAAGTCGGTGGTCGCGGCGTTGAGCTTGTCGATGGCGGCTTTGACGACGCGGTGATCGGCGCCGGCCATGGCGGCTTTGAGCTGCGAAATGACTTCCTCGATCCGGGAACGCTCCGCGGCATCGAGGAGGTCACCGTCCTGTTCCAATGCCGCTTCGGTGGCCTCGATGACGCGCTGCCCTTCCACCTGTTGTTCGCGCAGGCTGCGGGCATCCATGTCGTCGCCGGCATGATCGAACCCGTCGCGCAGCATGCCCGCCACTTCGCCGTCGGTCAGGCCGTAGGACGGCTTGACCGTTACCGACGCCTCGACGCCGGAAGACATCTCCCGCGCGGAAACCGCCAGCAGCCCGTCCGCATCCACCTGGAAGGTGACGCGGATGCGCGCGGCGCCGGCCACCATGGCCGGGATGCCGCGCAACTGGAACCGCGCCAGGGAGCGGCAGTCGCTCACGAGTTCCCGTTCGCCCTGGACCACATGGAAAGCCATGGCGGTCTGGCCGTCCTTGAACGTGGTGAAGTCCTGGGCCTTGGCGATGGGAATGGTGGCGTTGCGGGGAATGATCTTTTCCGTCAGGCCACCCATGGTTTCCAGGCCCAGGGACAGGGGAATCACGTCCAGCAGCAGCCAGTCGTCTTCCGCCTTGCGGTTGCCGGCCAGCACGTTGGCCTGCATCGCGGCCCCCAGGGCAACCACCTTGTCCGGGTCGAGATTGGTCAGCGGCTCCTGGCGGAAAAACTCGCCCACGGCGCGCTGGATTTGCGGCATGCGCGTTGCCCCGCCCACCATCACCACGCCTTTCACCTCGTCCACCGTCAGGCCGGCATCGCGCAGCGCCTTGCGCGTCGGCCCCAGGGTCTTGGCCACCAGGTGCTTGGTGAGATCGGCGAACAACTCGCGTTTGAGCAGCAGATCCACCTCCTCACCCGTGGACAACTCGACAAGAACCGGCACCTCGTCCGCCGAGGTCAGGTGTTCCTTGACCTCCCGCGATTTCATCAGCAACCAGCGCGAATCCTCGACCCGCGGTGGACTGATGCCGGCGTTGTCGAGAATCCAGCAGTAGATGCGGTGGTCGAAATCATCCCCGCCCAGGGCGGCATCGCCATTGGTGGCGAGCACTTCGAACACGCCGCGGGAAAGCCGCAGGATGGAGATGTCGAAGGTGCCGCCGCCGAGGTCATACACGGCATAGACCCCTTCCGAAGCGTTGTCGAGCCCGTAGGCGATGGCCGCGGCGGTGGGTTCATTGAGCAGCCGCAGGACATTGAGGCCCGCCAGCGTTGCCGCATCTTTGGTGGCCTGGCGCTGGGCATCGTCGAAATAGGCCGGCACGGTGATGCAGGCGCCGGTGAGTTCGCCGCCCAGGCTGGCTTCCGCCCGCAGGCGCAGCACCTTGAGGATCTCCGCCGACACTTCCACCGGGCTTTTCACGCCGCTGACGGTGCGCACCCGCACCATCCCCTCGGTATCCACGAAGTCGTAGGGCAGCATCTCGACATGAGCGAGATCCTTGTAGCCGCGCCCCATGAAACGCTTGACCGACGCAATGGTGTTGCGCGCGTCCTTCGCCTGCAGGGCGGCCGCGCCGTAGCCGACGTCCACCCCACCGCCTTTCCGGTAGCGCACCACGGACGGCAGCAACGGCCGGCCGAATTCGTCATTGAGTACCACCGGCACGCCGTTGCGCACCGTTGCCACCAGGGAATTGGTGGTGCCGAGGTCGATGCCCACCGCCAGCCGATGCTTGTGCGGCTCGGCGGACATGCCCGGTTCGGAGATCTGCAGAAAGGCCATCAGGACTCCAGGGATTCCAGGGATTCGTCGATTTCGTCTTTGAGTTTAAGGACGAACATGAGGCGGCGCACGATGTCCGCCGCCGCGGTGAAATCCTCGTCGCGGTCGATACTACGTTCCAACTCTGCGTAGAGGCCGTCCGCTTGGCTGCGCAGGCGATGGTGGAGCCGTTCAAGCTCGTCCGCGTCTTCTGCTTCCTTGGCTTCGGCCGCCGCCTCGCGCCATTCCATCTGCTCCATAAGGAAAGCCGGCGACATCGCCCGGTTGTTGTCTTGCAACGTATCCACGCCCTTCAACTGCAGCAGGTACTGGGCGCGGCTGAGCGGGTGCTTCAGGGTGCGGTAGGCCTCGTTGACGCGAGTGGACCACTGCATCGACAGACGCTGCTCCGTCTCCGGCAGGTGGGCAAAGCGGTCCGGGTGCACCTGGGACTGGATCTCGCGGTAAGCCTGGTCGAGGCGCCCGGACTCCAGGGCAAAACCTGGTTCGAGACCGAACAGGGCGAAGAAATCGCTGTTGAAATCGATATTCATGGGGAGGGCCGAAGTCCGGAAATCCAAGGAATCAATATATCCGGTCCCCGACCCCCGTTGCTAGACGCTGAAGCTTTCGCCGCAACCGCAAGCGTCCTTCACGTTGGGATTGTTGAACTTGAATCCCTCGTTGAGCCCTTCCCGCGCATAGTCAAGCTCGGTGCCGTCGATGTACGGCAGGCTCTTCGGATCCACCAGCACTTTGACGCCGTGGCTCTCGAACACCAGATCCTCTTCCTGAACTTCGTCGGCGAACTCCAGCTTGTAGGCCATGCCCGAGCAGCCGGAAGTGCGCACGCCGACCCGCAGGCCGACGCCTTTGCCACGTTTGGCGAGGAAGTTGCTGACGTGCTTGGCAGCCCGCTCCGAAAGTGTGACCGTCATGCCTCCCCTCCTTATGCGCCGGCGGTTTCCACGGGACGCGCCGGCTGCGCCTCGCCGCTGCCGTGTTTCTTGCGGTAGTCGTCGACGGCCGCCTTGATGGCGTCTTCGGCAAGAATCGAGCAGTGGATCTTCACCGGCGGCAGCGCCAGTTCCTCGGCGATCTGGGTATTTTTGATGTCCATGGCCTGATCGAGGGTCTTGCCCTTGACCCATTCCGTCACCAGGGAACTGGAGGCGATGGCCGAACCGCAGCCGTAAGTCTTGAACTTGGCGTCTTCGATACGCCCGTCTTTCCCGACCTTGATCTGCAGTTTCATCACGTCGCCACAAGCCGGCGCGCCCACCATGCCGGTACCGACGTCGCTGTCTTCCTTGCCAAATGAACCCACGTTGCGTGGATTCTCGTAATGATCGATCACCTTGCTGCTGTAGGACATGGTGCTCTCCTCGTGGTCATGCGCTAATTTAGTGCTTGGCCCGGCCGCCTGGGCTGCTTCAATGGGCCGCCCACTGCACCGTATTCAGATCGACACCATCCTGGTACATCTCCCATAGCGGGGAGAGCTCACGCAGTTTGGCGATCTTGCGGTGCAGCAGATCGATGGTGTAGTCGATCTCGTCCTCCGTCGTGAAGCGGCCAAGGGTGAAGCGGATGGAACTGTGCGCCAACTCGTCCGAGCGGCCCAGGGCGCGCAGGACGTAGGACGGCTCCAGGCTGGCCGACGTGCAGGCCGAACCGCTGGACACGGCGATGTCCTTCACCGCCATGATCAGGGATTCGCCTTCGACGAAATTGAAGCTCACGTTCAGGTTGTGGGGCACGCGATGGGTCACGTCGCCATTGACGTGGCACTCCTCGATGTCGTTGAGCCCCTTGAGCAGCTTGTTCCGCAGCGCGCCGATGCGCTCGTTCTCCACGGCCATTTCTTCCCGGGCGATGCGGAATGCCTCGCCCATGCCGACGATCTGGTGCGTCGCCAGCGTTCCGGAACGCAAACCCCGCTCGTGACCGCCGCCGTGCATCTGCGCTTCCAGCCGCACCCGCGGTTTGCGCCGCACATAGAGTGCGCCCATGCCTTTCGGGCCGTAGGTCTTGTGGGCGGAAAACGACATCAGGTCGACGGGGAGCTTCTGCAGGTCGATCGCCACTTTCCCCGTTGCCTGGGCGGCATCGACGTGGAAGACGATACCGCGGGCGCGGCAGATCTCACCGATCTGGGCCACCGGCTGGACGACGCCGATCTCGTTGTTGACCAGCATCACCGACACCAGCACCGTGTCTTTGCGCAGCGCCTGCTCGAACTGCTGCAGATCCACCAAGCCGTTTTCCTGCACGTCCAGGTAGGTGGCCTCGAAACCCTGGCGCTCCAGTTCGCGCACGGTGTCGAGCACGGCCTTGTGCTCCGTCTTCACCGTGATGATGTGCTTGCCCTTGCCGGAATAGAAATGCGCGGCACCCTTGATCGCCAGGTTGTTGGACTCCGTGGCGCCCGATGTCCAGATGATCTCTTTCGGATCGGCGTTGACTAGGGCCGCGACCTGGCCGCGCGCCTCTTCCACCGCAGCTTCAGCCTCCCAGCCGTAAGCGTGCGACCGGCTAGCGGGATTGCCGAACTTCTCCACCAGGAAAGGAATCATCTTGTCCGCGACCCGCGGATCGACTGGAGTCGTCGCGGAATAGTCGAGGTAAATCGGAAACTTGAGCATCAGGGGTTCTCCAAAGGCCGCTCGTGTGTCTTATACCGCAAGCGCGGTCATGCGCTGCAGTTTCGCCGTGAGATCGGCGAAAACCTGTAGAAACCGTTGTACCTCGTCCAGCGTGTTGTCCCGGCCCAGGCTCACCCGGACCGCATTGCGTGCCACCTCCGGCGCGATTCCCATCGCCGTGAGCGTGCGGGAAGGCTCCGGCTGCGCGCTGGAACAGGCCGAGCCGGAAGCCACGGCAAACCCGGCGCGATCGATTTGCGCCACCAGGGTCTCGCCGTCGATGCCTTCCAAGGCAAAAAAGGAAGTGTTCGCCAGACGCGACGCCCCGGCACTGAAGATGCGGGCGCCCAACTTGACCAGGCCGCGCTCCAGGGTGTCGCGCAACTGTTCCACCCGCAGGACATCTTCTCCAAGCCTCGCCACCGCCAGTTCGCAGGCACGGCCAAAGCCGGCGATAGCCGCCACGTTCTCCGTACCCGAGCGCTGGCCGCGCTCCTGTCCACCGCCGGCAATCAGCGGCTCGATCTCCGCGCGCTTGTCGACAATCAGGGCGGCAGCGCCCTGCGGCCCATGGATCTTGTGCGCGGAAACGGTCAGCGCTTGCACGCCGAGTGCGCGGAAATCCACAGGAATTTTGCCCAGCGCCTGCACGGCATCGGTATGGAATAGCGCCCCTGCCCGGCGCGCCTGTTCGGCGAGATCGGCCACCGGCTGGATCACGCCGGTCTCATTGTTGGCGAGCATCACGGAAACCAGTCGTGGAGACTCTTCCAACGCAGCGCCGAAATCGGTGGCGTCGATCCGGCCCTCCGCATCGACGGAAATATCGCGCAAGCGCCAACCCCAGATACGCAACTGACGCGCCGGTTCGCGTACACAGGGATGTTCGATGGCGCTCACGGCACACGCTCCGGGCTTGAGCCGCGCCGCCGCACCCTTGATGAAAAGATTGTTCGCCTCCGACCCGCCACTGCAGAACACCACTTCCGTGGGATGGGCGCCCACCGCCAGCGCCACCTGCTGCCGCGCCTGGTCGATCGCCCGGCGCGCCGCCCGGCCGTACTCGTGGCGGCTGGACGCATTGCCACACCGCCCACCGAGGAACGGCATCATGGCTTCCAGCACCAGCGGATCCAGCGGCGTGGTGGCGTTGTGGTCGAAATAGGCGGGAGCGAACACGGGGCAGAGACCTAGACCGAAGCAGTCACCGGGATGGGTTTCGAATGTGTCGTGGAACGTTCGTCGGCCACCGGCTGGCTGCCGAGCGCCTCGGCTTGCTGTTTCTGGCGCTGGCGCTCCACCAGATCCACAAGCATGATGGATTCCAGATACTCGATCATGCGCTTGTTGAGGCTGGTCCACAGCTCGTGGGTCATGCAGCGGTGCTCGTCGCGGCAGTTCTCCCGCCCGGCACACTGGGTGGCGTCCAGCGGTTCATCCACGGCCTTGATGATGTCCGCTACCGAGAGCCCCTGCATCGGCTTGGCGAGGGTATAGCCGCCCCCCGGGCCGCGCACGCTCGACACCAGTTCGTGGCGCCGCAGTTTGCCGAAAAGCTGCTCCAGATAGGACAGGGAAATCTTCTGGCGGTCGCTGATGCCCGCCAGGGTGACCGGGCCATCGTGCTGGCGTAGCGCCAGATCGATCATGGCTGTCACGGCAAAGCGCCCTTTGGTCGTCAATCGCATGTTCAATACCCTCGCTGGTGGGTGTCAGTCTTTATTTATTTCCTTCTTCTTGTAAGCGCGAGTTTAAGATTCCCGATCGTTTCAGTCAACTATTTTGCCCAATTGGCGCGGGTCGAACTTGTCCGCCGTGGCGAGATCGTCGTCCAGCGAAACGCCTGCCTGTTGCAGCAATTCCAGCAGATGGTCGATGCGGCGGTCGGTCTCCACCGCGTGGTCGAGCAAGCCATGAATGGCTTTCGCCACCGGGTCTTCCACCTCCTGGGTGACGGCGTAGGCGGAGAAACCGAGCGTTTCCGCTTTCTCTTCGCGCATCTGGTCCCGTCCGGGTTCGATGATGCGGGCGGGGATACCCACCGCCGTCGCGCCGGCGGGAACGTCCCGCACCACCACCGCATTGGAGCCGATCTTGGCGCCCTCGCCCACCTGGACCGGCCCGAGCACTTTGGCACCGGCGCCGATGACCACGCCTTTGCCCAGGCTGGGGTGGCGTTTGCCTTTGTTCCAGGAGGTACCGCCGAGGGTGACGCCGTGATAAAGCGTGCACTCGTCGTCGATTTCCGCCGTCTCGCCGATGACGACGCCCATGCCGTGATCGATGAACACGCGCCGGCCGATGAGGGCGCCCGGATGGATCTCGATGCCGGTCAGCCAGCGGCCGAGGTGGGACACCAGCCGGCCAAACCACTTCAGGTCGCGGGTCCACAGCCAATGGGCGACGCGATGAATCGTCAGGGCGTGGAAACCCGGATAGCAGGTGAGCACTTCCCAGGTCGTGCGGGCAGCCGGGTCGCGCTCGAAAACGCAGGCGATATCTTCTCGCAGATGACTGAACATGAACGGCTTTCTAGTTGAATTCGGGCAACGTTGCCGGGCCTGTGCGCTAATCCACGTCAGGCATGAACGAACGCACCATGCCGCGCAGAATGTTTATCTCCTCCCGCTCCAGGCCGCTGCGATTGAACAGCCGACGCAAGCGGGGCACCAGCCGTTGAGGATTGGCGGGGTCGAGGAAACCGCTGGCGGTCATGGCCCGTTGCAGATGGCCGATCATGCCTTCGACGTCCTCGAAGCGGGCCGGTGCGAAGGACATGCCTTGGGGCGTTTCGCCGGGGTCCAGGGCCGCCAACCGGAGTTCGTAGCACGCAAGTTGTACCGCGGCACCCAGATTGAGCGAACCATAGTCGTCCGCGGTGGGAATCATCACGTTGACGCGGCAGAGCGACAAGTCTTCGTTGGAAAGCCCTGCCGTCTCGTTGCCGAAGACCAGCGCAACATCCCCCTCTGTGGCATGGGTCATGAGTTCCGGGGCCGCATCACGCAACCACTTTGCCGGCGCGGAAAGATCCCTTTTGCGGGCGGTGAAGCCCGCCGCCACGACTGTTCCGGCGAGCGCTTGCGCCAGATCGGCACATACCACGGCATTGTCCAAAACGTCGGTGGCGCCCGCCGCGCGAGCCACCGCCTCGTCGTGGGGGAAACTGCGGGGCGCCACCAGATGCAGGCGCGAAACCCCCATGGTCCGCATCGCGCGAGCCGCAGCGCCGATGTTGCCGGGATGGCTGGGCCGGGATAGGACAACGCGGATTCGAGACAACGGGGCACCGCGATTCATATTAGAATTCAGCACTTTCGCGCCGCGCCCCCCATGCGGCGAGCCACCCAGATCCCACTCCGATGCATCCCTCGCTCAATATCGCGGTCAAAGCCGCGCGCCGCGCCGGCCAGATCATCAGCCGCGCCAGTCTCGATGTCGACCTGGTGAAAGTCAGTCCCAAGCGCCACAATGATTTCGTCACGGACATCGACAAGGCGGCCGAGGCGGCCATCATCAACATATTGCGCGAAGCTTATCCGGACCACTCAATTTTAGCAGAAGAGTCCGGCGCCTCCGGCGAATCAGAATACCAATGGATTATCGATCCACTGGACGGGACGACCAATTTCATCCACGGTTTTCCGCAATTTGCGGTTTCCATCGCCCTCGCCCACAAGGGCCAGATGACGCAGGCGGTCGTCTACGACCCGCTGCGCAACGAATTGTTCACCGCCTCTCGCGGACGCGGGGCTTTCCTGAACGAGCGGCGCATCCGCGTCTCCAAGCGTACCAAGCTGCAGGAAGCGCTGCTGGGCACCGGCTTTCCGTTCCGCGCCTACGACGATATGGATGCTTACCTCGCCATGTTCCGCGAGCTGATGCCGAAGACGGCGGGCGTGCGCCGGGCCGGCGCGGCGGCCCTGGATTTGGCTTACGTCGCTTGCGGCCGGCTGGACGGCTTCTGGGAAATCGGGCTTTCACCCTGGGACATGGCGGCCGGCACCCTGCTCATCACCGAAGCCGGCGGCCTGGTGGGAGACCTGTCGGGAGAACCGGGCTACCTGAAAAGCGGCAATGTGGTCGGCGGCAATCCGAAAATCTTCGGCCAGTTGCTGCAGACTTTTGCCCCCCACCTGACGGCATCGCTGCGGACGGGAAGCAGCGGTTCGGTTGCTGCCTGAGCGCTGCGGCGCAACCAAAAGCAAGAAGCAGGAGGTCCCTCTCGGCATGCAAGCGCAATGCCGGATCCAGGCGAGGCTACGTACAGGACGCCGGCTCTTTGCGGCTAGATTCGTAACCGGGCGCGTGCTTGTGAAGCCATGCCACAAATTCCCTGGCGGGGACAGGCCGGCTGATAAGAAAACCCTGCGCCCGATCGCAACCAAATTCCCGCAACAA
>JBAWHH010000238.1:0-14628 GCA_049593715.1 Rhodocyclaceae bacterium | reverse complement strand
CCCTGAACACTTCAATTGCCTGGGCTGCTGGGTGGGGGAAAGATCAGGTCGTCTGTATGGAGAGCGAAAACACCACGTTTGCGGTCCGCGAAGAAATGTCGCAGCGTGAGTGAAATGGAGTGAAACGCAATTTCCTCCCAGGGAATGGCGTCTTCCCGAAAGAGGGAAACCTCCAGCGTTTCCGCGCCGGGAGCGAAGTCGAGGTCCAGTAAGCGAGCAAGGTAGATCATGTGCACCTGGTTGATGTGGGGCACGCTGATGAGCGTGAATAGACCTCCCACCTCGACGTGGGCCAGAGCCTCCTCTTGGGTTTCCCTAAGCGCTGCTTGCCCTGCGGTTTCGGCGTTTTCCATGAATCCCGCCGGCAGCGTCCACATGCCGTGGCGCGGCTCAATTGCGCGTCGGCACAAAAGCAACTTGTCCTCCCAGACGGGCAAAGTTCCCACCACGAGACGCGGGTTCTGGTAATGGATAAGCCCGCACCGGTCGCAAACATGGCGTGGCCGGGTGTCGTCGAGCGGGATACGAAAACTCACCGCCCCGCCGCATTGGCTGCAATAGTTCATGGCCGAGCCGGGAAAGAGTTAAGTTAGATTGTATCGTGACAGCCCGGCCGACTCGGAACGTGTCAATGAGTCGGAGCCGCTCCGCGCCGGTCCAAAATTGGCCCGGCGTAGCGGTTGAATTCTGTCCAGGGGCGATAGCGGAATGTCATTGCCCCAATCGTGGATAGAGGTAAGGGTTCCGTTCCTGGTTCTTCCCCCTTTCTTGAGTCTGCTCATCGATGCGCCGTGAGGCGGGGGAATTGGCGATGGGCGTCGCCCGTGCGGATTCCCCGCGTCACGGCGGCTCAGACCGGTTCGGCCTCGTCGGTGGCGGGCGCGCTTGTGCTTCTCCCTGTACTGGATGCGCGCTTTGGCGGCGGCACTGCTGTGCTGGAAGCGCCAAGACTCGTTGCCCGTCTCGACGATATGGCAGTGGTGGGTGAGCCGGTCCAGCAACGCGGTGGTCATCTTGGCGTCGCCAAACACGCTGGCCCATTCGCCAAAGTCCATATTGGTGGTGATCATCACGCTCGTCTGCTCGTTGCGTTTCGCGAGCAGACGGAAGAGCAGCGCACCGCCGGCCTGGCTGAACGGCAGATAGCCCAGTTCATCCAGGATGACCAGATCCACCGTCGATAAGAAGCGCTGCCGCCTCAGTTGGGCAAGCTCTATCGATCGAGGGCCCTCGTGCGCTACATCGTCGCCAGGATCATTGCCGCCAGGCCCAAAAATCACTGCACAGCGGCGCTCCCACCGACACACTTGCCCCTCATTGCGACGGGGTAACATAGAAAGATTGGATCATGGAGAAAGCTGTGATGAAGAATCTGTTGGCAATTGCCTGCCTCGCACTGTTGGTCGCCGGATCGTCCTACGCCCAGAACGATCCTTTCAACGGCATGAAGCCTCAGGCCATCATCGACGTCAGGACGCCCCAGGAATTCGCCGCGGGTCACGTCCAGGGCGCCATCAATATTCCCTACGAACGCATTGGCGCCGGCATCAGCTCGATCCGCGGCGTCGGAAAAGACAGTCCCTTGGTTTTGTACTGTCGCAGCGGCCGTCGATCGGCGATTGCCAAGAAGCAACTGGAAGGTCTCGGTTATGGCAAGGTGCTCGACGCTGGTGGGATGAGTACGCTGGCCCGGAGCATGAGGGTCTGCGCGGCACCGGCGTGCTGAGCCAACAATCACTGTGGCCGAAAGGTAGCCATTTGAGTGCGGCGAGCCGGCGGCGGCGCGGAACTCCCCCGGTTCGGGCAAGTCTTTTCGGTGTCGGCGCCCCGTGGCGCCTTCGAGGAGGGACTGCAATGAATGAGATCGTGACGATCCGACCGCAGGTCGCTGTGGACACGTTGCAGCGCCTGCCGAACTACGTCGGCGTGTCGGGGGCGACGGCGGGCGCGACGGGCATATCCATGAACATGGTCGTTATTCCTCCCTCCGCGGCAGCGGAACCCCACTTCCACAAAGGCTTCGAGACAGCCATCTACATCCTCCAGGGCCGGGTAGAGACGGCCTATGGACCGGGCCTCGCCAAGACGGTGGAGAACGAGAAGGGGGATTTCATTTTCATCCCCGCCGGCGTGCCCCACCGGCCGCGAAACCTGAGCGACACGGAACCCGCCATCGCCATCGTGGCCCGCAACGATGCGAACGAGCAGGAGAGCGTGCAGCGTTACGATCCCGAGGCGGACTAGCCGGGGGACCGGCTTTCACGCGGGACTCGGGGGTCACGAACCGGCGTTACCGCCCGATTCTGGCCCGCTCACCAGCCGGGCATCGCAGATCCGCAATCGCCGGCTGAGTTCTCGGCCGATGTTCATTTCGATCAGGGCGAATTGCTCGATGTCTCGCTCGCAAATGGCGTGGAGGCCGGCCAGGGAGACTTCGATGGCCAGGCAGTCCTCCAGCGCCAGAACCGAGGCGCTGCGCGGCGACAAGTCGATGAGCGCCATCTCGCCGAAACACTCTCCGGGGCCGAGTTCGCGCAGCGCCACCTGCTCCTGGCCCCGGGACTTGAGCACTTGCACGCGCCCGCGCTCCAGCACGAACAGAAAATCGCCCGTCTCGCCTTCGCGGAAGAAGAACTCGCCCGCGCGCCGGGAGGCTTCTCGGGAGTAATCGAGCAGCAAGGCCAGCACCTCGGCGCGCACGCCACCGAAAAAAGCCATCTGCTGGAGCAGGGCGATGCGCTTTTCGTCCATGCGCCAGCTTCGGCAACAAACCGTCAGGCGGCGGGGGGCGTCGCCCCACCGTTCGTGAGGCGGGCAAGGAGCGCCTGCCCCGATTCGGCGACGGCCTGCATTCTCTGTTCCAGCAACGCCATTTCGACGAAGAAATGGCCGAAGCTGTGAACTTCCCGCGACAGCACCACGACTTCATCCGCCGCGCGGGAAGTGCCGGCCAGGACGAACTCCGCCAGCCGCAGCGACGAGTGCAGGCGCGCCGAGACGTCCATCAGCCGACCCCTGTCGGCATCGGCCAGGGCGGCTTGGCGCGTCAGGCTGTCGAGCAGGGCGACCATGCTGACGGATTCCTCCCGCAACGCTGTCGCGCTGTTGCCGCTGTCCGCGAGGGATTCGCGCAGGGCTGCCCGGCCCGCATCGTTGATTTTCGCGAAGTGGGCGTCCATCTGCTGGCTGACCTGGGACAAACGGTGGCCCACGGCGACGACGCGACTGAGAATCCCGTCCAGATCCTCGACCACCTGGGTGATGCGGTCGAGAAAGTGGTTCAGATCCTGGGCCAGTTCCCCGAATTCGTCGTGGGAATTGACTTTCGCCCGGTGCGACAGATTGATGATTCCCTTGGCCAGGCGCGACACCGTAGCGCGTAGCGCCAGCAGCGGCTCCATGCGGATCTTCAGCAGCAGGAACAACACGATGGTGTGGGTGAAGATGTTGATGATCCAAATGACGGCCGTCAGCCGCAATTCCGACCACCAGGTGTCGACCCGGCGCGAGAAGTAGCTCCTGACGGTGATCTCGCCGAGCACGTCACCCACTTTGGCCTTGACGTGGCAGGTGAGGCAGAATTCTTCGGCCGCCAGCGTCACGCGGGTTTCGTTGTGGCGCCCCGATGGCCATTGCGGGGGAATACCGTGGGGCTCGACCTGGAATTTGGCCTGCATGGAGGCCACCGTCACCGGCGTGGGAACGATCGCCACTGACAGCCCGAGATCTTCGAGATTGCGCTTGAGGATGGGGTAAACCGTCCTCGCCGCCACGGGCCCGCCGGAATTCAGCATGATGGATTTGACGTCGGTGGCGAGCTGGTTCGCGGCGAGTTCCACCGTCTGGCGGTCGTGGTGGGAGAATTCGTAGATTACCATGCCGAAGCGGACGCCCATCTCGATCACCGTCACGGCCACCAGGAGCAGGAAAAAGTCCCGCAGCATGTGGAACATGAACGACTGCTCGAATCGGCCGAAATCGATGTTTTGCATGGTCAGTGACGGGTTACTTTCCAATTGGGGCCGGCGCGGTGTACCGACATCTCGTGATCGTAGCAGGACATGGTTGCCCTTACCGGGCTTGCGGCGGCGGCTGGGCCGTATCATAGTCATTTGACTGGCAGGAACGTGCTCCTATGCGCCCCCGTTTCACCGTTCTGCCCCACGAGGTCGACATCATTGCTGTCCGCGCCCAGGGCCCGGGGGGGCAGAACGTCAACAAGGTCGCCAACGCCGCCCATCTGCGCTTCGACATCGCCGCCTCGTCGCTGCCGGAACTGGTTCGCGAGCGTCTGCTGAAACTCGGTGATCAGCGCATCAGCAAGGACGGCGTGGTGATCATCAAGGCGCAAGGCTTCCGCAGCCTGGAAAAGAATCGCGCCGAAGCGCTGCGGCGGCTGCAGGCGCTCATCGATAGTGTTGCCAGCGTGCCGAAGAAGCGTCGGCCAACCCAGCCCAGCCGAGCGGCCATCGCCCGGCGGCTGGACGACAAGGCCCGGCGTGGCGCCATCAAGGCCCGCCGGCGCCTGGGCGACGACTAGGGCGAAGGCCGGGCAGCCGGCAGACCTGGAAGGCGCTTTGCCCATTGCAGCGTTTCATCGAGCGTCGCCGCCTGAATCAGGATGCAGGCGGCAATGGCACTTTTTTGCCATCTGCCCCGCGCCATCGTGTTTGCCCCTATATTCGCGGTCTGCGAGGGAGCCTTAGCCTCTTCTCGCCGATCCTTCACAACTACGAGAGATTGCCATGACGGAAAAGGCCGAGCCGCAGCACAAAACCCTGACCATGACCCTGCTGATGACTCCGGACATGGCGAATTTCTCCGGCCACGTCCATGGTGGGATCACCCTCAAGCTGCTGGATCAGGTGGCTTACGCCTGCGCCTCGCGCTATGCGAACCACTATGTAGTGACCATGTCCGTGGACCAGGTGGTGTTTCGCGAACCTGTGCATGTGGGCGAATTGCTGACCTTCTACTCCTCGGTCAACTACACCGGAAATACCTCGATGGAGGTGGGGGTGCGGGTGCTGGCGGAAGACATCATTCACAAGACGACGCGGCACGTCATGACCTGCTATTTCACGATGGTTGCCGTGGACGGCCAGGGCCGGCCGGTGAAGGTGCCCGAGTTGCAGGTGGAAACCCCCACCGAGCGCCGCCGTTTTGCGGCCGGCGAACTGCGCCGCGCGTTCCGGCGCGAGATCGAGCGGCGCAACAACGAGATTCACGAACTGCCTGAAGCATAGCGCTGGCAACCGTGGCCGGCGTTTCTGCGCTCAACGGGACGGTGCAGAGCCACTACGGCCGGATTGGCCTCGGCGACACCGTATTGGCGGCCCTGCGGGAGGCAGGAAAGGATCTGCATCGGCTGACCGTCGAAGATCTGGCGCCCGTCGATGCCTTCCATATCCGTGGCCGGGCCGCCACCCGCGAATTGGCTCGGGCCGCTGGCCTTGACCCGACGGCCCACGTGCTGGACGTGGGGGGCGGGATCGGGGGCACGGCACGCTGCCTCGCCAGCGAGTACGGTTGCCCGGTGACGGCAATTGACCTTGCGCTGGAATACTGTCGCGCCGCCGCGATGCTGACTGCCCGCACCGGTCTCGATGAGCGCATCACGTTCAGCCAGGCCGATGCCCTGGCGCTTCCTTTCCCCGATGCCTCCTTCGACGTGGCGTGGACTGAGCACGTGGCCATGAATATTGCGGACAAGGGGCGGCTATACCGCGAGATGTACCGGGTGCTGAAACCCGGGGGCAGACTGGCCATTTACGACATCCTCGCCGGCCCGAATACCCCGGTAGTTCTTCCGGCACCCTGGGCACGCACGGCTGAAAGCAGTTTTCTCGTGACGCCGGAGGAATTGCGGTGCTTGTTGGTGGACGCGCGCTTCCGCATTTCCTCCTGGTCCGACACCACCGATGTGGCGCGCGCATGGTTCGCGCGGCTTGCCGACAACCTGGGTAAGAGTGGACCGGCTCGGTTGGGTATCCACGTGCTGATGGGTCCGGACTTCGCCGCCATGGCCCAGAATCAGCGGCGCAATCTCGATGAGAACCGGATCGCCCTGGCGCAGATCGTGGCGACGAAATAGCCTGGTAGTGTTCGCTACGGGGGCGAGTTGCATCACTTTCGTGCCAGATGGCGGCCCATCCGTTTTGTTTCGGAAGATGGGAAAATTGGCCCGTCGCGACACCCTGAACAGTCGGCACCTGACCCGGAATGACCTCTTCACCTATGCAGCAGCCAGACCACCCCATAGAACTCACCATGCAGGGAAGAACCTGCCTCATCACCGGCGGGACCGGCGGCATCGGGCTGACCACCGCTTGCGAACTGGCGCGGCGCGGCGCGAGGGTCATCGTCGTCGGCCGCGACCAAGGGCGGGGCGATGCGGCGCTGACGCGCATACGGGACGCGATGCCCGGCGCGGAGGCGGAGTTTCTCCCGGCGGACCTGTCGCGCCAGGATGAGATCCGGCGCCTTGCCCTCACACTGAATAGTCGACTGAACGGTCTCGATGTATTGCTCAACAACGTTGGCGCGATGTTTCCGCACCGGCAGTTCAACGCCGATGGTTTCGAGATGACGTTCGCCGTCAATCACCTATCGCCTTTTCTGCTGAGTCATCTGCTCCTCGACCTGCTGCGGGCTGCCGGCGCATCGCGCATCGTGAACGTGGCGTCCGAGGCGCACCGTGGCGTCTCAATGGATTTCGCGAATCTGCAGGGCGAGCGCAAGTACAGCGGCTGGCGAGCCTACAAAGTCTCCAAACTGGCCAACCTGCTTTTCTCCTACGAGTTCGCGCGACGGCTGGATGGCTCGGGCGTGACCGTCAACGCGCTGCACCCCGGCTTCGTCGCGACCGATATCGGCGTGCGGGAAGGGCTCATGCCGGGCTGGCTCTGGCGACTGGTCTGCTTAGCAGCAATCGGCCCGGAAGAGGGGGCGCGCACCAGCGTCCATGTCGCCAGTTTGCCGGACCTCGCCACCGTATCCGGCCGCTACTTCGTCAAATCGCGGCTTGCGGCTTCGTCGCCAGCCTCCCTGGATGCTGAAGTTGCCAAGCGCCTCTGGGAGACAAGTGTGGCAATGACGCGGCTGTGAGCGTGGCCGGCCCGTTGCAGATAATCTTTCTGCCTTCGGTGCGCCGCAAGGCTATGATAGTCGGCGCAATATGCCGGCGATCGCCGTGGTTTTTGTCCTAGGGAGATTAGCATCATGCTGAAAAACAAGACTGTTTTGCTGGCGGCCTGTGTGGGCACTTTGTTCCTGGCGGGGTGCAGCGAACGCGGGGTCAGCTTTAGCGGTGACGTCATGCCCATCCTGAAGAAGAATTGCCTCGAATGCCATAACCCGGCTGGCAAGGGTTTCGCTGCTTCCGGGCTGTTGCTCGACTCCTACGAGAATGTGATGAAGGGCACCA
The DNA here is from genome assembly GCA_049593715.1 of Rhodocyclaceae bacterium. Taxonomy (GTDB): domain Bacteria; phylum Pseudomonadota; class Gammaproteobacteria; order Burkholderiales; family Rhodocyclaceae; genus JBAWHH01. The sequence continues at coordinate 7,202 of JBAWHH010000238.1, read as the reverse complement.
AACACGGCCCGGTGGTCAAACCCGGCAATGGCTTGGCCAGCCCCTTCAACCAGGTGCTTGAGGGTCGGGTGGATAAATCCATCCGCATGCCCCATGGCGGTGCCCCGATCCCGGAAGACGCCATCAAGACGCTGCGTGCCTGGGTGGATCAGGGCGCGAAGAACAACTGAGCGGTCGCAGGAGCGTTTTTCGCCGGCGGGATGGACACCCTCGTCCATCCCGGAACCCTTTTCAACGCAGCACCGCCAGGTGCTGCCATGCTCCGCTGCGCCAGCGCCACCACAACGCGGTGCCCAATGCCATCACGTAGGCGACAGCGGCGCACCAGCCTCCCACTGCCCCGAGGCCGTATTGGGGCAACGCGCCGATCCAACCTTCTCCCGGTGCGAAGGTGAGGCTGTGGGCGAGGGGCAGGTAGAGTCCCCATGCCAGCCCCAACACCAGGATCGCTGGCACGCGGGCGTCACCGGCCCCGCGCAGGCAGAACGATGCGCCGATGTTCAAGCCGTCGAAGCCCTGATAACACGCCGCCAGCCACAGCAGCGTGACGCCAAGCTGAACCACTGCGGCGGCGTCGGGATCCGTCTGGGTGATGAATAGGGGCATCAGCCAGGGCCCTGTTGCGGCCAGCGCGACGCCGGTCAGCCCCATGTAGCCAAAAGTGAGCCGGATGGTGGCGTTGCCCAAAGCGCGAGCCCACTCTTTGTCTCCTGCACCGATGGATTGACCCACGAGGGTGGTGCCGGCGAGTCCCAGACCGACGGCTGGCATGTAACAAAGGGACGTGAGCATCATGGCGATCTGGGTTGCGGCGCCGTCCACCGGCCCCAGCTTCGACAACATGATCTGAAACACCGCCAGGGCCAGCAGGTCCATGGACACCGACAGGCCCATGGGCAGGCCGAAAACCATGGTGCGGGCGACCGCGCGCCGGCGTGGCCGCCACAACAGCCTGCTGCGGTATTCCCGATCCACGCCGGCGGTCGAGAATAGGGCCAATCCTGCTGCCGTGCCCAGGGCCAGGGATGCGGTCGTTGCCCAGGCGGCACCGGCGATTCCCATGTCCAGACCGAAGATAAACAGGGCGTTGAGGGCCGCGTTGGTGATCGCCACGCCGGCGCTGAGCGCGAGCGTCACGCGCGAGCGGCCAATGCCGTTGAAGAAGCCGCTCACCACCCACATTGCCACCGCCAACGGCCCGCCGAGAATGCGCGGGAACCAATATTCGCAGCCGAGCGCCTCGATTTCCGCGGGCAGGCCGAAGGGTTGCAACAAAGGTTTTCCCCCCATCGCAAGCAGCACAAAAACGGGAATGGTGGCGGATGCGGCCCAGATGCCGGCCCACACGGCCGCCGCCGCCCGGTGCTTCCGCCGAGCACCGTAGGCGTGGGCCACCAGTGTCTGTACTCCCATGCCGATGCCACCGGCGAAGATGATGAACACCAACACCAGAAAATAGGTGGCACCCATGGCAGCGGTCGCCGTCGTCGAGATGCGCCCGATGAACCAGGTGTCGGTGAGATTGAGCAGCGCCTGGACGCTGGAGTTGAGGAACAGGGGAAGCGCTAGGGCGAGGATCTTGCGGTAATCGACGTGCCGGGCACCGTCCGTGGTCCAGCGCTGGGCAGGCAGCTTGGGGTGGGCGAAGGGGCGGCGGACTTGCGGGGAGGGTTCTGCGAGGGAGCGATCCATGGAGCCGGGGGCGGACATTTTCCCGCCCGGGGCTGGCGGCGGCCGGCGCGTGTCCAGCGGGAATCGCGGGCAGTGTGCCCGATTCTGCGCCGCTTCGGTCTGCGGATCGGCGGCGATCGGGCGGGGGTTACTCGCTGCGTCCGGTGTAGTTGCGTGCCAGCCTTACGACCTGCGCCGGCAGGCCGATTCCGGCTGCGGACATGGCTTCGACGTTGATCTCGAACCGCACCTTGTCGCCCGCCATGACCAGGCCGATCATGCCGCCGGCGGCGATGAAACCCGTTTCGTCGCTGATGGTCAGGGCATTGATCGGCCGTGCCCGGTTCAACCACTGGCCGATGGGTTCTTTGCCGTCGCCGATCACCATGATATGGCAACCGGCCGGATCGTCGCGGTGGCCCAGGACGCGCACGGTAAGCGGTCTGGCGCGAAGGGGTTTGCCCGTCAGTCCGAGCAGGGACTGTTGAAAACTGTCCTGATTGCCGGTGATGCAGATCTGGATTCCCTCGCGCAGCACAGCGGGGGGCCATTCTGCGTATCGGGCAAACTGGAACACGAGTCCTGCTTTGGCATCCGCGTCGGCGAGCAGCGTTTGGTCGGACCGCGCCACTGCGCAGAACAATGGGAGCACAAACAAAGCCGCCAGCAGCGCGCCGAACCGGTACGCTGCAATGGGGCACCGTGGGCGATCTACCCACGATCCGAGGATTGGCCGCATTGGCATCTTCGGGGCGGATCAGAAGTGGTACGACATGCGGAACCGAAGCGTGCGACCTTCCTGGGGAATGCGATCCCGGGCCGGGATCCCGGGATCGTAGGCACTCGGGTCGGCATAGCGCTTGTCCAGCAGGTTGAATACGCTTGCCGAAACGTCGACGCCGTCGTGGCCTTCTGGCCGCCACAAGGTGAGATTGACCAGCCCGACGCTACCCGTTTTCTCGCCCGCGTCCGTCTTGCGCGGGGCTATCCATTGGCCTTCGAGCCCCATGCGCACCGGCCAATTGAAAAGGGGCATGGATAGATTCAGCTTCGCCATGTGCCGGGGGGAATTCTTCAATTCGGCGCCGCTTTCGTCGCGGGCAAGCTGGGTACCGATGCTGGCACGCAGTCGTGCCCCGTTCTCCCATTGCTGTTCGCCTTCGAGTTCCAGTCCTTGGGCGCGCACCTGGCCGACGTTCTGGTATTGAAGCAGGTCAGTGGTGGCCTCCGCCACCTGCGTCACGAGATCATTGACGCGATAGGCGTAAAGCGATGCGAGCACGCGCGTCTGGGGACGAAGGTAGTGTTCCACGGTCAGTTCCGCCGACTTGATCTTCTCGTCCTTGAGCGCGGAGTTGGCGATTTGGGAATCCGGGTACGCGTATTGGAGTTCGTATTGATTGGGCGCCCGGAAGGCGGAACCGGCCAGGGCTTTCCACACCGTTCCCGGCGCGGGTTTGTAGATCAGCCCGAGCCGCGGGCTCCACACCGCCTTGCGGTTGCTCACCTTGTCGTAACGCAGCCCGGTGGTCACGGACAGCGCCGGTGTGAGGTCCAATTGGTCTTGAACAAAGACGCCATAGCGCTGCGTCGCGCCGTGCAGATCCAACAGTGCCGGGCCGGGCGAATTGATGTAGCTCACCTGGTCGATCTGGTAGTTTCTCTGGTATTCGAAGCCGGTCACCAGGGTATGCGTGGGCGAAAGGGCGCTGAGCAGGCGCGCTTCCGCATTCCAGCGGCTGGCGTGGCCGCTGTCGTCGTTAACGACATCCGGTCGGGTGTCGGCATTGCGGTAGACGAATATGCCGCCATAGTCGTAAGTGCTTTGCGCCAAGCGCAGGCTCAGTTGCTGAGTCGCAGACAGGTCCGCTCGATAGTGCAGCCCGATCAGCGAAACGTAGTCTGACTCGTTGTTTCGCGGGTCGTTGAATATCGTTCCCGTGAGGGCGGAGGGATCCCCTTTGACGCGATCGCTGATGGCGGCAGTCAGTTCCAGCGGACCGGCGGTCAATTTGCCGAAAAACTGGCGCAGGCGCATGTAGTCCGCGCCGTTGGTGCGGCCGGAACTGGTTTCCGGTGCGTCGTATTCCGGGTAGCGCGGGTTGCCCCCGTCGCTCCAGCCCTGCGCGGCGGAGAGCAGCAGACTTGCCCCACCGTCGAACTGTTTGGCGATGGTTGCCGTCGCCGACCGTGCGCCGTGGCTGCCCGCCCGCAAAGCGACAACACCGGGCGCACTCGCCGCGGCGTTCCGGGTGATGATGTTGACGACGCCGAACAGGGCGTTGCCGCCGTATAGGGCGGAACCGGGGCCGCGCACGATCTCGATGCGCTCGACCAGGTCCAGATCGATGGGCAGTTCACTGCCGATGGCGCCCGTATCGTAGAGGCTGTCGTTCAGGCGGTAACCATCCAGGAGTACCAGCAGGCGCGTGTTGTAGTCTCCGGCACCCGCGAAACCGCGCACCCCGACGTAATCGAGCACTCGGTCCGAGTGGGTATGGAACCCGCGCACGCTGCGCAGCACCTCAGCCAGGGTGCGCCATCCGAACTGGTGGATCTCCTCCATGCTGATGACGGTGACTGAGGAGGGGGCTTCCGAGGGCTTCTGCTGGAATTTCGACGCGCTGTAGACGGAAGCATCGAGGATCTGTTCCAGGGACAACTGGGTGACGTCCGGTGCAGCATGCAGCGGCGTCATTGCCCAAGCGAGGCTTAGCGCGATGGTCATGCGCGCTCGCGTTGAGACGCGCCGAACGATCTGGCGGGGTGACTGGGCTCTAGTCTCGGAAAGTAGCGACGTCATGGATGCGGAATTTGTCGGTGCGGTGAAAAATGGGGGAGAACCGGTGCCTGGCTCCGCGTCCCAGGGTTATCGGGCAGGGGCGTGTTCTCCTTGAACCTGGAAATCTCCGTCGCCTGCCTGAAAACAAAGCGCGCCGCCGGTGGAAACGGAGCCTCTTGGCGCGGTTCTCGTACGGGCCTTTGCCGGACCGCGTTACGTGCCCGATTGTGCCGCGTGCAGGCTTTCTGGCGGCTTCGCTCGGCGTCGTCAAGAACGATTCCGTTTCCCGCATCTGCTTCCAATAGGACTTTGCCAGCCGAGCTGCAAGCTGCCTACTCGTCGCTGTCCGACGGGGGCCAGGTTGAATTCCGCGACTCTGCCTTCCCCCTAGGGCGGTACCTACAGCTTCGTGGGCGGCAGCCGTTAGCCGTGAACGGCTTTCGGCCCGCCCAACGCGGCATCGTACTTGGTGGCCGGCTATCGCGTTGCGCTAGGCCAAGCGCAAGTTCTTTCATTAGATTATCATGGCTCTATTTCTTTGGCATCGGGATGGCGGGGCGTGCGGGGATATCGGTCTTGGCTTTTCGTCTCCTTAGTCCTGCTGGCAGCGGGCGGCGCCGGGCTTATGCTTTGGCTGCATTCACCGGCCGAAGACGACTGGGCGCGGATCCAGCGCCAAGGGGTGATCCGCATCGGCTATGCGGTGGAAGCCCCGTATGCGTTCCTGAATCCCCGGGGCGAACTCACCGGCGAGTCGGTCGAGGTGGCCCGACGCACCGCGGAGCGCCTCGGCATCCGGCGAATCGAATGGAGCCAGACCGAGTTTGGATCCCTCATCCCTGAGTTGCAGGCGGGCCGTTTCGACGTGATCGCGGCCGGAATGTTCATCACGCCGGATCGGGCGCAGGTGGTGGCGTTCTCGGAGCCCACGCTACGCGTGGCGCCGGGGCTCCTGGTGCCGGCGGGCAACCCGCAGAAACTGACGACCTACGGTGACTTGCGGCTTCGGCCGGCAGCTCGCGTCGCCGTGGTGCAGGGGGCGGTGGAAGAAACTGCGCTGCGCCGCCTGGGGCTTGGCGACCAACAACTTGTACCGGTCCCGGATGCGCTGACCGGACGTGCGGCGGTGGAAAACGGGGTTGCGCAGGCTTTTGCACTGTCTCTGCCCGCGCTGCGCGAAATTGTGCGCAGCCGCGGCGCAACGGGCCTGGAGATCGTGAGCCTGCGTGAATCGAACACCAGTTCGGGGGGGGCTCCGGTGGGGTTCGTCGGATTCGTGTTCCGTTTGGAGGACGATTCCCTGCGCACGGCCTGGAACTCGGCACTGAGCGGGTTTGTGGGGGGGCCACAGCATCTTGCGCTAATACAGGAGTTCGGGCTGGACGTAGCCGACTTGCCCGCAGGGCGAACCACCGCAGAGATCCTCTCAGAACCGAATCAATGAGCAAGCGTACGCCGGCCAGTCTGTGGCCCATTCTCGTCCGTTACTTGCGGCCTATGGTGGGAGTGTGGGTCGCGGCGCTGGCGGCAATTCTGATCGTCGCCACGCTGACCTGGCTGGAGCAGCGGCAAAGCGATCTCGTCGAACAAGCCGGAGCCAAGTTGGGAATGCTGCGCCAAGCGCGCATCGACCTGGTCAAGGGTTACCTGCACGTGATGGCCGCCGGCGACCCGCGCTCGCCTTTCGAGCGCACTCAAGGCATGGCGCTGCTGGAACAGGCGGCCACCGGGTTGGATCAGGCGCTGCGCCTGCAGCAGGAAGCTTTCGGGCAGGATGCTGCTTCCGAGCAGGAACGGGCAGCCGAATTGAGCGAGTTCGCGCGGGCTCTGGTGCGGTTTCGCGACCGCCTGCGTAGCTGGCGCGTTCCGATCGGCGAGAACCCCGCGCTGGAAACCGAAATCCGCAGCACGTTCCACGTTCTGGAACGGGAGGCCGATCACGTCGATGTGGCCATCCGGGACGACCTGGAGCGGCAGGCGCGGCGCCACCGGCGCTTGTTCGTCTGGCTGCTCGCCGGCTCCGTGCTGCTTCTGGGTGCGATCGTGATGGCGGTTCGTGTCGCCGAACGGGAGCGCGCTCGCGCGGACCAGGCGTTGCGCAATCGGGAGGAGCGGTTGCGGCAGGCCGTGGCCGTGTCGCAGTTGGGCTTTTTCGACCACGACCATGTTTCGGGAGATCTCTATTGGTCTCCGCTGCAGGAGCAAATCCATGGTCTCCCGGGCGGAAAGCCCGATCTGAACACCCTGTTCCAGCAGATCCACCCCGACGACCGCGAGGATTTCATCGCCGCGGTGCGGCGGGCCCACGATCCGGCTGGGGATGGCGTGTTTTCCTACGACTACCGCATTATTCGCGAGGATGGGGCGGTGCGCTGGCTCAGTTGCCGTTCGCAAACTGTTTTTGGACAAATCTCCAGTGTCCGCCAAGCGCTGCGCACCATTGGTGCCGAAGTCGATATCACCGAGCGCAAGATGGCCGAGGAGAAAATCCATAGCCTGAACGCAGAACTGGAACAGCGCGTACTCGACCGCACGGCAGAACTTCAGGCCGCGCTGCGCGAGCTGGACAGCTTTGCCTACGCCGTGTCCCACGATCTCCGGGCGCCACTACGGGCCATGGGTGGCTTCAGCAAAGCGTTGATGGAAGACTACGGCGACAAGCTCGAGGGCGAGGCGAAGGTGTTCCTCGGCCAAATCGCTGATGCCGCGAAACACATGGCGGACCTGATCGACGGACTGCTGACCCTGT
>JBAWHH010000237.1:0-1833 GCA_049593715.1 Rhodocyclaceae bacterium | reverse complement strand
ATGAAGGCCGGCGTTTCCACCGTGCCATGGGCCAGGGTCAGCCGGCCTCGGCGCGCAGCGCCGTCCGTGCCGAGGATCTCAAAACCGTTGATGGAGGTCATGCTTTTCTGGTGATGAACATCGCGTCACCGTAGCTGAAGAAGCGATACTGGTTTGCCAAGGCATGGCGATACGCGGCGCGCGTTTCCTCTAGGCCGGCGAATGCCGAAACCAGCATCAGCAGCGTGGAGCGCGGCAAATGGAAGTTGGTGATGAGACAGTCCGCAATGCGAAACTCGAATCCCGGCAGGATGAACAGTTCCGCTTCCCCTGAAGCGGAGCCAAAGGGCCCTGCCGCCGCAGCGGCTTCCAGGGCACGAAGACTCGTCGTTCCGACGGCAACGACCCGGCCCCCGCGCTGCCGGGCGGCGGCAATCGCCTCAACCGTTGCTTCCGGAATCCGGTACCGCTCGCGGTGCATCCGATGCTCGGCGAGATTGTTCACGCGCACCGGCTGGAAAGTGCCGGCGCCGACGTGCAGCGTGACGTAGGCGAAATCCACGCCCTGCGCTGCCAGCGCGGCCAGCAACGGCTCGTCGAAATGCAGCCCCGCCGTGGGCGCCGCCACCGATCCCGGCTCGCGGGCGAATACCGTCTGGTAGCGGGCATGGTCCTCGGGGGTCGCGGCCCGCTCGATGTAAGGCGGCAGCGGCACTTTGCCGTGGCGCTCCAGCAGCGAAACCAAGTCCTCCTCGCCGGGAAAGCGCAAGAAGAAGAACTCCCCTTCCCTGCCCAGCACTTCCACCTCCAGTGCGCCGTCGAGCAGCAGGGTGCTGCCGGCTTTGGGCGAGTGGCTCGCGCGCACCTGGGCCAGCGCCTGGTGGGGGCCCGTCTGGCGCTCGATCAGCACTTCCACCTTGCCGCCCGACGCACGGACGCCGGTAAGCCGCGCGTGAAGCACCCGCGTGTCGTTGAAAACCAGCAGATCCCCGGCACGCAACAATGTCGGCAGGTCTCGAAACCATCGATCCGCCAGACCGGCGTTGTCCAGGGTCAGCAATCGTCCCGCCGAACGATCGGGCAACGGGACCTGGGCGATCAGGTGCGGCGGCAGGTCGTAATCGAATTCATCGAGGGTCAGCCCATCGGCTGGCGTAGACATCGGGACAGTCAATCGCGGTGACATCGGCTTGAAGCGCGGTCGAGGTTCGGGGATAATCCGCGTTCGCTTCGACCGCAAAAGCGCCGCAGTTTAGCTCAGCCGAGCATTGTGGTCAGGGCCTCGGTGGTGGAATAGGTAGACGCGCTGGACTCAAAATCCAGTTCCCGCAAGGGAGTGCCGGTTCGATTCCGGCCCGAGGCACCACAGAATCTCTCCGGCGGTCCCGTCTTTCCCTTTCAGTATCGACACGGGGAGCCGGGCGCCGGCTGCAAGAGCTGGAATATTTTCCTTGATCTTCGCCTGCCGCGCTGATCCCCTCGTCCGTGGGTACGCCGTGCGGCGGGTAACCACACGAGGACTTCCCACCGAGGCGTCACCCGTTTGCGGCCTCAAGCAGCGGGTTGGCAAGACGTAGATGTCTAGCGGCCAGGTATATCGGTTTTGGCGAATATTCGAAAAAATGAATTATTGCGCTGCACCATGGTCGTATGGCAAGATGAGGCAGTTACTTTTGGGGTGGCACGGGGTTTGGCGTGCCCAACGCCGGAACTGCACGAGGCCATCCGGTCGAGACCGGACGGGCCATTCAGAGGAACACTGATTCCGAGGTGAATCATGGAACTGGCGTTTGAGGACGAAATCGGCTTGATGCCCAGACAACCACACCCTGCGGACGACGAGATCCTGTCCGC
>JBAWHH010000236.1:0-1504 GCA_049593715.1 Rhodocyclaceae bacterium | reverse complement strand
TCTACTGGCTGTCGGGGCTCACCTGCACCGAAGAGAACTTCATCATCAAGGCGGGGGCGCAGCGCGTCGCGGCGGAACTCGGTCTCGCCATCGTCGTGCCCGACACCAGTCCCCGTGGCCCCGGCGTACCGGACGAAGCGGACAGCTACGACTTCGGGGTGGGCGCAGGCTTCTACGTGGACGCGACCCAGGCGCCCTGGTCGCCGCATTTCCGCATGGATTCCTACGTCACCGGGGAATTGCCCGAGGTGGTGACTGCGGCTTTCCCGGTGGATAGGTCGCGGGCCGGTGTCTTCGGCCATTCCATGGGCGGCCATGGCGCCCTCGTCCTGGCCCTGCGCAATCCGCACACCTACCGGTCGGTCTCGGCCTTCTCGCCGATCTGCTCGCCGATGCGCTGCCCGTGGGGAGAAAACGCGTTATCGGGGTATCTGGGCGACGACCGGGAAACCTGGCGCGAGTACGACGCCACCGCCCTGATCGAGTCCCGCGGCTGGCGCGGCCCGCCGCTGCTGATCGACCAGGGCACGCAGGATCAATTCCTCGACAGCCAGCTCAAGCCGGACCTGCTCCGGGAAGCGTGCGAGCGCGCAGGCGTGGCCCTCGACCTGCGCCTGCGCCCGGGTTACGACCACAGCTACTTTTTCATCGCCAGCTTCATCGAGGACCATCTGCGGTTCCATTGGCGGAATCTCGCGTGAGGTGCACGGGAAAGCACACACGTCATTAAGAAACAGAAACCGCCATTCGCCGGTGCTCGATCCCGTAGCCTGGACGCCGACCGCCTTGCCGCATTTTCCCGCTGGCGCAATTGGGGGCTTCGCGTGCCGCCGCAGAAGGCGGCTCACTCTCCGGCGGCGGGCAAACCTTGGTACTTGAGGTGGCTGCCGCAGCCCGCCCGGCAATCGGTGGCACCGAAGCGGGGCACGGGCAGCGTGCCAGCGGTCTGAAGGTTCAGTTCGCATTCCGGCGTGGCGAAGCGGGCGACCGAAACCACGCGCACGCCCGGCGCCGCCAGCAGGTAGTCGATGTGCCAGTGCAACCGTTTCGCGGCGGAAAGATGGCGGCGCAGCCGCGCTTCCAGGTTGCGTTTGGCGCTGCCGGTGTAGATGTATCGGCCGGGAGGGAAGACACGTTCGCCCAGCCGTCCGACGGTAAGGTGGATTTCGTCCCGCACCTCGATGTGAAGCTGGTAAGTCTGCAGTTCATCCGGCATCGTTCGATTTTGATCAGCACCGACCAGTTCCGACTGAGACGCCATGGACACCCTCGCAGCAGATCTTTTCATTCTCGCCCTTGCCTGGCTCGCCTATTTCCTGGCCCATTCGTTCCTCGCGTCTCTCGCGGCAAAACGCTGGATCGCCGCGCACCACCCGGCGTGGATGCCCCGGTACCGCATTGCCTATAACGCTTTCGCCACCGTCAGCGCCCTGCCCATCGCGTGGCTTTTCTACCGCCATCCGGGACCGATGCTCTGGGAGTGGACCGGTTGGCAGGCCTGGAT
>JBAWHH010000235.1:0-5737 GCA_049593715.1 Rhodocyclaceae bacterium | reverse complement strand
GGAGTCGTCCTTGCCAAGATCATGATCTGGAGGTCGTCTGCCCTGGCACACCGCGAGTGGAGGTCATGCCGGCGCGGGCCGGAATCGAAGAGTCCGGTCGCGGACCGGGCGATTCATTTGCCCCTATCTGGCTATGGAAAGTTTGGCGGACAAGGCGTCGAGCACGCCCCCATCGCAGCGGGGCAAACTTGGTTGCTCCAATGACTGATGGACGCCAATTGCCCAGCCGCCGCCGCGGGACAAGTGGGCCTGAAAGTTCCAGAATCCGAGGGCTCTACGGCAGACCGAATGTGACCGCGACGTTCCTCTTTGTCCGGGCCAGACGCGATGCGGGCGCCCAACTTAACCGCACGGACTGGGCTCAGGATTCCCTTTGCTTGCCGCTCCAGTTTGGACCCCGCCTCTCGAAAAACGCCGCCATGCCCTCCCGGGCTTCGGCGCTGGCGCGGACACGGGTGATGCGGCGGGCGGTGTCTTCGATCAGATCTTCGTCGATGGGCCGGCCGGCAACGGCGGCGATCAGGCTTTTGCATTCGGCCTGGGCGGCGGGGGCGCCGGCAAGCAGGGTGTCGATCGTCTCCCCCACCGCTTCGTCCAGCGCTGCCTCGTCCGCCACGATCTCGTGCAGCAGGCCCATGCGATAGGCTTCGCTGGCGGAAAACGTCTCCGCGCTGAGCATGAAGCGGCGCGCTTTGCGGGCGCCGATGGCGGCGATGACGTAGGGGCTGATGACCGCGGGGATCAGGCCCAGCTTGACTTCCGATAGCGAAAAATGGGCATCGAACACGCCCAGGGCGATGTCGCAGGCAGCAATCAGGCCGACGCCACCGCCGAAGGCGGAGCCCTGCACCCGCGCCACCGTCGGCTTGGGCAGCTCGTTCAGGGTGCGCAACAGCCTGGCCAGCGCTTCGGCATCGCGCAGGTTTTCCGCCTCGGAATAAGCCGCCGCCCGCTTCATCCAGTGGAGATCCGCGCCAGCGCAGAAATTGGCGCCCGCCGCCGACAGCACCACGACGCGCACGGCAGGGTCGGCGTTGAGGTTTTCCAGTACCTCGGTCAGCGCTGCGATGGCGTCGTCGTCGAAGGCATTGCGGCGATCCGGCCGGTTGAGGGTGACGATGCCTACCCCCGCGTCGATTTCCGTCAGTACCGTGTTCATGGCAGGGCTGTTCCTACATGCGGAAAACGCCGAAGCGGGTCGGCGCGATGGGAGCGTTGAGGGCCGCCGACAACCCCAGGCCGAGCACCCGCCGTGTCTGCGCAGGATCGATCACGCCGTCGTCCCATAGCCTTGCCGTGGCGTAGTACGGGTGGCCCTGGGTTTCGTATTGGTCGCGGATCGGCTGTTTGAAGGCGGCTTCCTCCTCCGCGGACCAGGTTCTGCCTGCCGCTTCCAGGCCGTCGCGGCGCACCTGGGCCAGCACGTTGGCGGCCTGATCGCCGCCCATCACGGAGATGCGGGCGTTGGGCCACATCCACAGGAAACGGGGCGAATAGGCCCGGCCGCACATGCCGTAGTTGCCGGCGCCGAACGATCCGCCGATGAGCACGGTGAATTTGGGCACTTCGGCGCAGGCCACGGCGGCGACCATCTTGGCACCGTCGCGGGCGATGCCACCGTTTTCGTATTTGCGCCCCACCATGAAGCCGGTGATGTTCTGCAGGAACACCAGGGGAATGCCGCGCTGGGCGCACAGTTCGACGAAATGGGCGGCCTTGAGGGCCGATTCGGAGAACAGGATGCCGTTGTTGGCGACGATGCCCACCGGGTAGCCGAAAACGTGGGCGAAGCCGGTGACGAGTGTGGTGCCGTAGCGCGCCTTGAATTCGTCCAGCCGCGAGCCATCGACGATGCGGGCGATGACTTCCCGTACGTCGTAGGGCTTGCGGGTGTCGGCAGGGATGATGCCGCAGATCTCTTCCGGGTCGTAATGGGGCTCTTCCGGCGTTGCGAGGTTCAGGCTTTGCGGCTTGCGCCGGTTGAGGTTCGCCACCACCTGCCGCGCCAGATAGAGGGCATGGCTGTCGTTCTCGGCGAAATGGTCCGCCACGCCGGAAACGCGGGTGTGAACGTCGGCGCCGCCGAGATCCTCCGCCGTGACGATCTCGCCGGTGGCGGCTTTCACCAGCGGCGGGCCGCCGAGGAAAATCGTGCCCTGGTTGCGCACGATGATGGCTTCGTCCGACATGGCCGGCACGTAGGCGCCGCCGGCGGTGCAGGAACCCATGACCACGGCGATCTGGGGAATGCCCATGGCGGACAGCCGCGCCTGGTTGTAGAAGATGCGGCCGAAGTGGTCGCGGTCGGGGAACACCTCGTCCTGGTTCGGCAGGTTGGCGCCGCCGGAATCCACCAGATAGATGCACGGCAGATGGTTCTCTCGGGCGATTTCCTGGGCGCGCAGGTGCTTTTTCACCGTCACCGGGTAGTAGCTGCCGCCTTTGACCGTGGCATCGTTGGCGACGATCAAGCATTCCTGGCCCTGCACCCGCCCGATGCCCGTCACCACGCCGGCGGCGGCAATGTCGCCGCTGTACATGCCATAGGCGGCCAGGGGGGAGAGTTCGAGGAACGGCGTGCCCGGATCGATCAGGGCGTCGACACGGTCGCGCACCAGCAGCTTGCCGCGGGTCAGGTGTTTGCTGCGCGCCTCCTCCTGCCCGCCGAGGGCAACGGCGGCGGTCTTCTGGCGCAGGTCTTCCACCAGCGCGCGCAGCACCTGGGCGTTGGCGCGGAAATCTTCGCTGCGGGGATCGATGCTGGATTTGAGCAGCGTCATGGCACAAGCGGTCAGAACGGTCCGCTCTGCAGCCAGCGCTCGATCTGCGGCAGGCGATCCACGCCCCAGAACGGTTCGCCGTCGACGAAAAAGAACGGCGAGCCGAACACGCCGCGGGACTGGGCTTCCGCGTTGGCGGCGCGCAGCCGGTCCTTGAGGACGGGGTCGGCCACCGCCCGTTCCAGCCCGTCCGCGACACCCAGGGTCTGGGCGATGCCGCCGAGAATCTGCAGGTCGGTGATATCGCGGTTGTCGACGAAATAGGCGCGAAGAACGGCTTGGGCGAAACGCCTGGCGGCCGCGGCATCCTGATCGTGGAGCCAGATGAAAGCCCGGGCGGCGTTCTGGGTCGCCACCGGGAAGCGGTCCGGCATCCGGTAGGGCACGCCGTAGAAGCGCGCCGAGCGGGCGAAATCGTGTTTCGAGTAGTCGCCCTTCACCGGGATTTCGGTCAGGGGCTGGCTGCCCGTCACTTTGAACACGACCCCCAGCAGGATCGGATGCCAGGCCACTTGCCGCAGGTGTTTCGCGGCGACCGACTCGATCAATTCGGCGGCCAGATAGCCGTAGGGCGAAGAAAAATCGAAATAGAAGTCGATGGGTTGCTGCAAGGGCACCTCTCTCATTGGTTGGCCTGCGCGCGGCTGACCTCCGGCCGCTGGATGATGCGGATCATGCGCTGCTCCTCGTCCAGGATCATGCTGCCGTCTCCAGCCGAACGCGCGCGGGGACGCGGCGGTTGGCGAGGATCACGCCACCGATGACCAGCGCGCCGCCGAAGAGCACGGACGAGTTCAGGCGTTCGCCCAGCAAGACGACGCCGAGCAAGACCGCGAACACCGGCACGAGATTGATGAAGGCCGAAGCCCGCGCCGGCCCGATGCGCTTCACGCCCGCGTTGAACCAGGTGAAGCCCAGCGCCGTGCCGAACAGGCCGAGGAAAACGATGCCGGTCCAGGCACGCCAGGAGAAATCCGGCGCCACGAAAAGCGCGCCATCCAGCGCAGCAGCGATGCACAGCATCAGCCAGCCGGCGAAACAGCCGTAGGTGGTGGCGGCCAGCGGGCTGAGGGTACGCGTCGCGGAACGCCCAATGAAGGTGTAGGCGGTCCAGCACACGACGCAGCCGAGAATCATCAGTTCGCCAAGTCCGATCTCGCCCTGGAAAGGCGCCAGCGGGTCGCCGTTGCCGATCACGAACAGGCAGCCGACCATGGCCAGCACCACGCCGGCGCCCCGCAGCGGGGTCATCGCGTCACCGAAACCGAGCCAGGCCACCAGCGCGGCGACGGCCGGATTCAGCGCCACCACCAGGGCGCCGCGGCCGGCGCTGATGTGTTGCATGCCGTACAGGAAGAAGATGTTGTAGGCGAAGATTCCGGTCAGCCCGAGCAGCGCGACGGCCAGCCACTGGCGCCGGTCCAGCCGAGGCAGGTGCCCCTGTTCCGCCCACAGCAGCGCGCCCAGGCAGAGACAAGCGACGAAAAAGCGATACGCGGCGGCGGTCAGGGGCGGCACTTCCTGCACCACAAAACGGGCCGCGACCCAGGTTCCGCCCCAGAACACCATGGTCAGCAGCAGCTTGGCGTAGGCCGGGGCGTTGGCACGCCAGCCCGCCGTCGATTCATCGGACAAGACACGTTCTCGGGAAGTCAGGAAGTTTCGGAGAATAGCTCGCGGCCGATGAGCATGCGGCGGATTTCGCTGGTGCCGGCGCCGATTTCGTAGAGCTTGGCGTCGCGCCACAGGCGCCCGGTGGGGTAGTCATTGACGTAGCCGTTGCCGCCCAGGGCCTGGATCGCTTCGCCGGCCATCCAGGTCGCTTTTTCGGCGGCGTAAAGGATGGCGCCCGCGGCGTCTTTGCGGCTGGCGCGGCCGGCGTCGCAGGCGCGGGCCACGGCATAGACGTAGGCGCGGGAGGCGGAGAAGGTGGTGTACATGTCCGCCAGCTTGCCCTGCATGAGCTGGAATTCGCCGATGGCCTGGCCGAACTGCTTGCGCTCATGGACGTAGGGCACGACGACGTCGAGGCAGGCGGCCATGATGCCCAGCGGCCCGGCGGCCAGCACGGCGCGCTCGTAATCCAGCCCGCTCATCAGTACGCGCACCCCGCCATTCACCTGGCCGAGCACGTTCTCCGCTGGGACTTCACAGTCCTGGAACACCAGTTCGCAGGTGTTGGAGCCCCGCATGCCCAGTTTGTCCAGCTTCTGGGCGGTGGAAAAACCGGGAAAGCCCTTCTCGACGATTAAGGCGGTGATGCCCCGCGCGCCAGCCTCCATGTCGGTCTTGGCGTAAACCACCAGCGTGTCGGCATCCGGGCCGTTGGTGATCCACATCTTGGAGCCGTTGAGGACGAAGCGGTCTCCCTTGCGATCGGCCCGCAGGCGCATACCGACAACGTCGGACCCGGCGCCCGACTCGGACATGGCCAGCGCCCCGACGTGCTCGCCGGAGATCAGGCGCGGCAGGTAGCGGCGCTTCTGCTCCTCCGTACCGTTGCGGCGGATCTGATTCACGCACAGATTGGAGTGGGCGCCGTAGGAAAGGGCCACCGATGCCGAGGCGCGGGAGATTTCCTCCATCGCCACCACGTGGGCGAGGTAGCCCAGGCACGTGCCGCCACAGTCCTCCTCCACCGTGATTCCGAGCAGCCCAAGGTCACCGAACTTCCGCCAGAGGTCGGCGGGAAACGCGTTGTCGCGGTCGATGGCCGCGGCGCGCGGCGCGATCTCTTTGGCGGCAAAGCCGCGGACCGACTCGCGCAGCATGTCGATCTCTTCGCCGAGACCGAAATCCAGGGTGGGAATCTCCACGTTTCTCTCCGTTTGTCGGCCCGGCGCGGAACTACGCTTCTTTCTGTCCGTGCATGGCCATGAGGGTCTGCTGCATGGTGGCGCAATGGGTTTCGTGGCCGTCCTTGACGACGTAGACCTCGGCACGGGAGATCACCAGGT